>QIMB01000350.1 GCA_003233615.1 Nitrospirota bacterium | reverse complement strand
CCACAATCAAGAAACGGCGACAATATGCACCGCCTGATACACCGCTCAATGACATCATTCGAGCATATGGAACTTATTTGGAATGACTATAGACAAATATTCCAATCATGTTGCTCAACGGCTTCGCCATCAAGGCGTGAAACCTGAGACGATCGTTGGTGTCTATATGGAACGATCAATCGAACTCATCATTGGATTGTTGGGAATTTTGAAAGCGGGAGGGGCCTATTTGCCACTGGATCCCTCGTATCCTACGGAACGCTTACGGTATCTACTAGAGGATTCGAATGCTTCCTTCCTCATAGTGTCACAAGATTTCATAGTGCAACTTCCAAGATTTTCAGGAAACATCCTCTGTTTTGAAGAGGATCCTTATGGAAGAACAACCAATGATTGTCCGAACTCAACCTGTGAAGTAACTCCTGGGAATCTGGCGTATGTGATCTATACCTCAGGATCGACAGGGCAACCCAAAGGAGTCCAAATTTCGCATGAAGCCGTGATGAACTTTTTGATGTCTATGAATCAACAACCGACGATATCAGCTGATGACCGATTGCTCTCCGTGACCACTTTTTCCTTTGACATAGCCGTATTAGAACTGTTTTTGCCTTTGATCAACGGTGCTCAGCTCATTCTCGCAAGCCGAGAAATCACGACAGATGGCATGCGCCTCTTGGAATTGATGGATGCAGCACAGGTCACCGTAATGCAGGCCACACCGGCCAGCTGGCATATGTTGCAACAAGCCGGATGGACAGGATCTGCAGAATTGAAGGTACTCTGTGGTGGCGAAACACTACCAAAAAAATTAGCCCATGAACTATGTTTGCGAAACAAGCAAGTGTGGAATTTGTATGGTCCGACAGAAACCACCGTATGGGCTCTGCTTCATGAAGTGCAGACGCAAGAAAACCCTATCCCTATTGGTCGACCCATTGCCAATACAAAAATTTATATTTTGGACACGCAGTTGCAGCCCGTTCCGATAGGTTGGCCTGGCGAATTACTGATTGAAGGTCATGGATTAGCTCGTGGATACCTGAATAAACCAGATTTGACTGCTGATCGATTCATTCCTAATCCCTTTAGTACGAATGTGGGATCAAGGCTATACAAAACCGGTGACTCTGCTCGATACCACTTTGATAAAACAGTAGAGTGCCTTGGCCGTCGCGATCATCAAGTCAAAATCCGAGGGTATCGGATTGAATTACAGGAAATTGAAATTCAACTGAGTGCCCACCCTCTGGTCAAGCAAGTGTATGTTCTCGCTCATACAGATGAAGGAGAGAATGGGGCAATGTCTTTGAGCCCTAAGACACATTTAGTCGCCTATGTCGTATCACAAGCGAATGAACCATTTAACATCAATGAACTTCGTGAATTTCTGCTTCAAAAAATTCCAGAATATATGGTGCCAACAGCATTTGTCCTTCTCACGAGTCTCCCTTTACTCTCAAATGGCAAGGTGAATCATCGAGCCCTACCTTCACTGGAGGAAGCTCGGCCAGATTTAGAATCTTCCTATGTCCCACCAGAGACAGCAACCGAACAACATCTCGTGGAAATATGGGAAGAAACCATGGAAATCAAGCCAGTAGGCATTCATGACAATTTCTTTAATCTTGGAGGACATTCCCTCATAGCCACCAGCATATTGGCGCGCTTAAGAGTTACCTACCATCTCAATCTACCTCTTCGGATCATCTTCGAATCTCCGACAATTACTGAGCTTGCTGAACATATTGACGTGTTGCTTTGGGCAACAGGAGGAAGCAAAGACACGGAAGATAGCTCTTCAACTGATAAACGTGTTGTTTTTGAAATATGACCACCACAGCGTTTTTAGCCAAATTACGGGAACTCGGTTTAGAATTATGGGTCGAGGAAGACCGGCTTTGTTGTAGCGGTCCCCCTAATTCTCTTACCCCAGATCTCAAGGCTGAATTAAAGTTTCGAAAGTTAGAAATTCTCAATGTCCTTCGTGATATTCAGCAAGAAAAAACGATTGAAACTCTCTCTTCAAACATTCTTGATCGAAATGGAGAGCTTCCTCTTTCCTTTGCTCAAGAGCGATTGTGGTTCTTAGATCAATTACATCCTGGCCTTTCCGTTTACAATTTGAGTGCGTCTTTGCGTCTTTTTGAGCCTCTCAACCAAATCTTGGTTGAAAAATCGTTACATGAAATTATTCAGCGCCATGCAATCTTGCGAACCACCTATTTCCAACATGATGGGAAACCGTCTCAGAAGATTTCTGCTGTGTCCCCTATAACATTACAAGTAGAAGATGTTCGTCATCTTACGCTATACGATCAGGAGTTCAAAATCCAGGCATGTCTTCAGGAGGAAGCAGGACAACACTTTGATCTGGCATGTGGACCGTTGCTTCGAATGAGATGGATTCAAATAGCTACCGAAGAACAACTCCTGATTGTGACGATGCACCATAGTATTGCTGACGCATGGTCTTTTTCTGTTTTTTTTGAGGAATTTGACGAATTCTATGAAGCCTTCTCACATGGGCAACAACATTCGTTACCTCCGCTATCGTTTCAATATGCTGATTTCGCTCGGTTAGAACAAGAACGGCTTCAAGATGTACTACAGGATCGTCAAATGGCTTACTGGACACGCAAGCTAGACGGAATCCCTGAGCTTCTTGCGTTACCTACAGATCAACCTCGTCCAGCCATACAACGATTTAAAGGAGGCACCTTCTCCTTTTCCCTCTCCGTTGATGTTTCTGAGGAACTTCGAAAATTAAGCGCCCACGAAGGAGTGACACTTTTCATGATACTCCTTGCGATATTTAAGATTTTCCTCTTTCGTTCAACAGGACAACATGACATTGTCGTAGGAAGCCCTTTTTCGACAAGAGATCGGCCTGAGTATGAGTCCATGATTGGACTCTTTGTAAATACACTCGTACTGAGAACTGAGATTTCTGATAATCCCACCTTTCGAATTTTTTTACAAAGAGTCCGAGAGGATGTCCTTGAAGCTCATGCGTATAAGGATATTCCTTTTGAAAAACTAGTAGAGCTTGTTGCACCATCTCGTAGCTTAGCGTATTCGCCTCTTTTTCAAGTCACCTTTTCATTTCAGGATACACCTGGAAGCTCTGATTATAGTATGGAAAGTATAACTTCCATGTTTGATCTCAGTTTGTTTATGGCAGATGAATATGACGAGGAGGAAATCCACGGATGGATGGAATATGACATTGATCTGTTTCAAGAAGAGACTATCCATCGATTTTGCAAACAATTTACCACCCTTGTCGAAGCTGTCATAGCTGACCCTTCACAATGCGTTGGCCACTTGCCAATTCTGACGTATGCCGAACAAGAAATTATTCTAAATAATTGGTCTGGTCTCAAGAATGAAAGTCCTATGGATTCTTGTATCCATACAGTATTTGAAAAACAGGTGACACAAACACCAGAAAAAATAGCGGTAATTTATGGAGATGCCCAGCTGACGTATAGAGAATTGAATCGAAGAGCCAATCAATTGGCTCATTATTTGAGAAAATTTAATGTTGGGCCTGATGTACTTATCGGTCTTTGCAGCAATCGATCTTTGGAAACAATGATCGCGCTACTTGCCATCCTAAAGACTGGGGCAGCCTACGTGCCAATGGACCTGACAACACACCCTAAGAGGGTTCGTGCTTTGGTACAAGAAATTAATCCTCCTGTAATTATCAGCTCTCAAGACTTTCCTGAAATACTGTTTTCTACGCTCCTGCACAAGATTATTCTAGAAAAAGAATGGTCGAAAATTGCCGTGGAACCGGAGGACAACCTTACCATCGAGATTCATCCAGATAATCTTGCCTATGTGATGTTTACTTCTGGCTCTACAGAACAACCGAAAGGCGTATGTATCCCGCATCGTGCTGTCGTACGGCTGGTAAAGGACAACAACTATGTTCATCTCGACATGCAAGAAGTCCTTCTCCAACTCGCTCCCATTTCGTTTGATGCTTCTACTTTCGAGATTTGGGGATGTTTGTTGAACAGCGCCCGGTTAATTATCTTCCCTCGCCAAATACCAAAGCTAGAAGAATTAGCGGAAGCACTCAGACAGCACGGAATTACAACCTTGTGGCTCACAGCAGGGTTGTTTCATGAAATGGTCAGATTTGATCCTGAAGCATTCCGTCCCGTTAGACAACTCTTAACCGGAGGTGATGTTGTTTCTCCTCAATTCGTACGTAAAGTATTGGAAACTGTAGAAAACTGCACTGTGACGAATGGGTATGGCCCAACAGAAAACACGACCTTTACATGCACATATTCCCTCGCTCATCCCAGCCAGATGAGCGAGACTATGCCAATAGGGGTTCCTATTGCACAGACACAAGTCTATATACTGGATCCATGGGTTCAACTTGTTTCAATTGGGATCGCTGGCGAAATTTACACGAGCGGTGAAGGACTGGCTCGCGGATACCTCAATCAGCCAGATTTTACAGCTGAGAAATTCCTTCCTCATCTTTTCTCCGCGAAATCTGGAGGCCGCTTATACAAAACTGGTGATCTCGGTCGGTATCGCTCCGATGGAACAATCGAATTCCTTGGCCGGACAGATCGACAGGTCAAAATCCGTGGGTTTCGTATCGAATTGAAAGAAATTGAGTCTGTGCTCCGCCAACATGAACATGTAAAAGATGCTGTTGTGATTAGCATGGATAGTTCAGAGGACAAATATTTGGTCGGATATATTGTTGTTGATCAAGAAAAAGCAGGTCCCACTGCCAGGGAAGTACGAGAATTTTTGAAACAGAGATTACCTGACTATATGGTTGTGTCCACGATTATGTTCTTGGACTCCTTACCATTGACTTCGAATGGAAAAGTTCATTATCAGGTTCTCCCAACTCCTGGTGTTGATCCCAAAGTCGCCTATAGCGCAGCACGAAACCCTCTCGAAGCACGATTGACAAAAATCTGGGAAGAAGCATTGGGAAAAAGTCCTATAGGCAGAAATGAGAATTTTTTCGACCTTGGTGGACATTCGCTTCTCGCGGTGAGACTATTCACGAAAATTGAAGAATTCTTTGGTGAATCTCTTCCTCTATCGACCCTGTATCAGGCCCCAACCATTGAAGAATTAGCCATGGTGTTATCTGGAGAGCAAGAACTACATTCATGGACCTCTCTCGTGCCAATTCAGACGAGAGGCTCAAATCCTCCGATCTTCTGTGTCCATCTGGTAGGAGGCAATGTCCTTGGCTTTTCAGAATTATCGAAACTTCTTGGACACGATCAACCCTTCTATGCCCTACAATCAGTGGGACTTGACGGAAATGAAAAACCTTATGCACGGATCGAAGACATGGCCGGTCACTATATTCAAGAAATCCAAACGATCCAACCACATGGTCCATTTTTTTTGGCTGGTGGATGCATGGGAGGCCTTGTCGCATTCGAAATGGCTCAACAGCTTCTAGTCTTAGGAGAAAAGGTTGCATTCCTGGGGATGCTGGAAACGTGGTTACCTCAGTCAGTGGGGTTTCATTCTTACAGATTTCCTAGACTTCAGCGATTGCATGCCAATATTGTTCATCAAATTGGTATTTTAAAAAAAAACTGGATTGCACAGCTGGATTGACTATGTAAAATTAAAAAGTCATGTTTTACAGGAGAAGAGTCGTGATATTGACATCTTTGGAAGAAATACATCTGAAAGAAACAGAGATATTGTGACGGAATTAAATTATCAAGCCTTTCGTCAGTATACACCAAAACAATATCAAGGACGTGACGTATTTTTTAGCTGCAGATCGTGAAGAGGTGGATGAAATTGAGGATCCGCGATTAGATTGGGAAGAATTTTGCCCCAACGGATTTGAAGTGTTTCATGTGGATACTTCCAGCTCTGGCGAAATGTTAATGCTCCCTCATGTTCAAGTTCTCGCTAATCAATTACGTACAATACTTGAACCCCTACACAATGAATAAAAAAAATACTTTTTCTTAATCCTCCCATAATAGCTCTTTCCTTCTTCTTTCCACTTTGACCATTCCGCTTTATCCTTAAGGGTTTTATAACGGTTTTCTTTACTCACAAAGGGATAAGCGGCCATTCTTATTAGTCATCGATTTGAGGCGATCCCACTTTGTTGGACAGGTTTGTCTAGGCAGCTCATGCTTATCCGGTTGTTTCAGCAGCCCCCCAGATATTGAAGTCAGCTTTGGCCGAGCCATGTCGGAAGGTCCTTTCCCCCTTGTAT
>QIMB01000294.1 GCA_003233615.1 Nitrospirota bacterium | reverse complement strand
ATATCGTGACCGGCGGACTCATTTACAACGTGACTCCGGCCATTGCCCTTTCAGGCCAACTGAATTGGATTTACAATGTTCATGATCGTTTTAAGAGTGCATTAGAACAGGCTGGAGGCATTGGAACAGGGCTGGCCGGTGAAACAGACATTGACGAAAATGTGTGAACACGCAAAGTCAGCAATACGGGCTCAACCAACTTACTCTTGACCCCAGGGATTACGGTGAATTTTAATGACAGCACCAGTTGGTATTTCTATAGTCAAATTCCCCTGGTCCAAGACTATAATGGTGGTCTGGAACAAGGTGTCAGCTTCCTCACAGGATTTGTCAAATTCTTTGATATCAGCGGTGCCACCTAAACCGCATCACGGACGAAACCATGTGGACTTCTAAGCCTTTCCATCTATTTCAGAACAAATCCCGCAGCATCAATATGTGTATGTGGTGCCTGGGATCGATCCTCCTCGTATCGCTGTCCACAGCCTACAGTATGGAGCCCCTCCCAGAGGACGAAATTGATACCTTGGAGGTGATGGAAATTACGGGATCCGTCATCGAACAACTGCCAAGGAACATGTCCTTTCCGATTCCTGAACTCTCCACCGACAGACAGATGAGTTCATCGACGCACCTCTTAAGCCCAGCATTCACCTTGCACAAACCGATGCCAACGTCTTCAAGAATTCTTCTGGATCACACAGCCAAGAACAGAACACTCCATACTCCCGTTCGGCCCTTGAACACCGCACACCCAACGTACCCACGACGTGCGCGTGAGCAGGGTTGGCATGGACGAATCATTGTACGTGTAACTATCTCGGATCACGGGAAAGTCGAATCGGTCAGCATTCAGAAAAGTTCGGAGTACAAAATTCTTGATGATCAAGCCCTTGACACTGCGAGACAATGGACGTTTAAACCAGCTAAAAATGGCATTTTTCCGGTGGATTCCACCGTTGATATTCCCATTCAATTTAATTTAGTACAGTAATCATACACTGCCGACCCTTTTAAGGATACATACATGAAGACCATTCGACAGACCTACCTGTTATTGTTGTGCACCCTGGCCTTGAGCGTGAGTCCTCAATCATTCAGCTATGCTGGCGAAGCACAAGATCTCTTCACCCAAGCCTATTCTGCGTATCAACAGAAACAATGGGTTTCCACGAAGGCTCCCCTAGAACAGGCTATTGGTCTCTACCCCAACTATGCTGAAGCCCATCACCTTCTAGGTTTGGTATTGATCCAGCTCAAGCAACCGAAGCAAGCCATTGCCGCATTGCAGAAATCAGTCAAAGCCTATCCCTCGTTTGCACAGGCATATGTGGACTTAGGATTTGCCTTGCAAGATGAGGAAGAATTCGAACAGGCAGAACAGGCCTTCCGACAGGCCTCAACGATCTATCCCGATTATGTAGAAAACTGGAAAGCACTTGCCGCCCTTTTTGATCAGCGAGAAGAAGCCACCAAAGCCATTAAAGCGCATCAACGAGTGTTGGCTTTATCCCCGCATCAATCTGAATCTCTTTATGGCCTAGCATATTGGCTCGTGCGGCAAGGACAGCCAGAACAAGCACAGTCATATGTGGAACAACTCACATCCCAAGACCCAAAACATGTGAATGGGTGGTTAATAATGGGCTCATTGGCACAACAAGCAAACCAGACCGAACACGCCATTGCGGCTTATCAACGGGTTGTGGCACTTGAGCAACAGCTCGTTGACCCCTATTTTAATTTGGGCATTTTATATCAAGAACAAGAGCAGTACGAAGAAGCGGCTGAGGCGTTTGAACATGTCCTACGTTTGGATGACACCAATCCCGTGGCACATATCAATGTAGGCGTGGTCTATACGACCCTTTCCAAATTACAGCAGGCTGAAGAACACTACCAAGCAGCCTTAGCCCTCAACCCTCGTTTATCAGAAGCACATTATAATTTGGGGCTCTTATATGAATATCACCATAATGCCCCGGACAAAGCCCTGGAATATTATAAGGAATATGTCAAATTAGGCGGACAAGATGAACGCATTACTCAACTGTTAAAACGGGTTGGTTCATGACGTTCACAGTTTCTGATCAAGATTCGGATAGCCGAATTTTTGTGCTGAGCGCAGTGGGCAGCATTCTGCTGCATGGACTGATCATGGCCAGTTTGGCCTACATACCCAAAACTCCAGTCGTACAGGAAGACACTCTCACGGTTCAGGTCACCCTCCTGCCTGCACAAAAAGTCCTCGATCCAGTAGCACCTGCGGAGGCAGCGCCAGCCGAAACACCACCACATGCTCAACATCCTCCTCCGCAACCTCGGACAGTGATGACCACAACATCGTCACTCCCTCAACCTCAAGCGAACATGAATCGGGCACAGGCCCTTACACCCCCGCTGCAGACCATGATGAGGCCCACACCACAGGTCGCACCGACCCCTCTGATACCGCCAATATCATCACAAACCATTTTGCAGGATACCCGAGCCTCACAGGCCATGAACGCACGGCACATGATGAAAGTACGGGTACCGGCACAGAGCCAACGCCCCTCCCTCTCCTTACCACCAGGGTCCACTCGCATCCATGCGGCCAGCCGTGTCATGGCTCCGATATCAACGGTCAGGGGAAAACCTTCATTGACTCGAGCACTACCCTCACTGCCTAGGGCTGCAACACATCGAACTCTCACGGCAACGGCCCCGGCTCACAGGGGCCCAATGATGACTCGACCAAGCATCATCGTCTCGCCAAAGCCCATATATCCTCGTGTCGCGAGGGAAGCTGGTTGGGAAGGCACTGTGATTGTTCGCACATTGATCGACACGAAGGGTGTGCCAAGTCAAGTGGGAATTCGAAAAAGCTGCGGTCATGTTACGTTAGATCAAGCCGCACAAGACGCAGTCATCAAGTGGAAATTTGAGCCAGCAAAGGATGGGAATATTCCCATCAGTAAATGGGTCGACATTCCCATTAAATTTGCTTTGAACAGTTAGCAATCGACCAGCATCGGGGAAAAGACACGAATGCATATACTCAACGTACTCATGGGCGGCGGATGGATGATGATTCCCATTATCGGCTGTTCACTCTTAGCCCTGACCATCATCATTGAACGATTCGTGTATTTCAAGAAATGTGGAGCCGACCGTTTAGCCGCCCAAATGCTCTTGCATATCGAGCAACACCAATTCACCGATGCACTGACTGTTGCTGAGAATCACCCCAGTCCTCTGCTTCGAGTCATCTCAACTGGAGTACATCAGCGCGGCAATGCCCCCACTAAATCCATGGAGGCCACGGCCATTGCTGAACTCACAAAAATGAAACAGGGCCTGTCATCCTTGGATACCATTATCACACTCGGCCCACTGTTAGGCTTGCTGGGAACGATTATCGGGATGATGGGTTCTTTTGACATCATGTCAGAATCTGGCCTGAGTAATCCTCATGCCGTGACCGGCGGAATTGCAGAGGCATTAATTTGTACGGCCGCTGGAATATTTGTGGCGGTTATGACACTCATACCCTATAACTTTTTCATCGCACGCATGGAGCAAGAAACCGAAAAAATTGAATATTTTGCCACAAAAACTGAAGCCGCCCTGTACCGCAGTCAAGATTCAACAATCATCGATTCACAGACACAATGAGACTCCCTGCCGCTACAAAAAAAAAGCCCCGCATCGAAATCATTCCGATGATCGACACGATGTTTTTCTTGCTGGTGTTTTTCATGATCGCGACATTATCCATGACCATTCAGCAAGGCATGCCCGTCTCGCTTCCTGCGGCTGAATCGTCAACACAAATGCTCACAGAGAACGTGTCACTCACGCTAACTCATCAAGGCTTGCTGTATTACAACAAAGAAGTCATTCCTCTCCAGGAACTTGAATTGCGACTGACGAACCTTCGACAGACATCATCTGATCCTTCGTTATTGATCAATGCCGACGAACAAGTCTCGCATGGGCGAGTGATACAAGTGATGGATATCATTCGCCTGAGTGGCATCACCAACGTGGGCATTGCCACACAACCGACATCCACGGAATAAACAGCAGCATACACACCATGTTTTTCACCAGCCATTTCCCCTTCGATCATCTCAACCGAGCCTGTTGAATATTCACACTTCCATAGCCCATACATACCTGAGATGCCATCGACGGCAAGAGCCAAAGGAATGTTCAAAAAAGCATGTCCTGAGTCTTTTGGAAGGGTCCATCCAGTCCTGTCTTGAGCCTCGCCGAAGGAAAGGCTGTAGCCTTTTTGGCTGCGCGGAGCGTACGCTCAGTACGAGAGTACGACAAAAGGATCTGTCGCAAATAGCGAGATATGGTACGATGAGCCATTTTCAGGGGAGACCATGATGCCCATCATCTCCTTTAAAGGCCGATATTTTTAGCACGACATGATCTTGCAAAACATGCGGTGGTATCTGGCGTATTCACTCAGTTACCGAGACATTGAAGAAATGATGGCCGAACGGGGGTTCTCTGTGGATCACTCAACCATCAATCGTTGGGTCCTACCGTATTCACCACGATGAGATGCGGCCTTTCGACAGAAGAAGAAACGTGTCGGCACGCGCTGGCGAATGGATGAAACGTATCTCAAAGTAAAAGGCCAGTGGCAAGTATTATTATCGGGCGGTTGATAAGCAAGGTCAAACGATTGATTTCCTCCTCACCGCCACGCGCGATAAAAAGGCCGCGTTACGTTTCTTTAAAAATTCGATCACGAATAATAAGCAACCTAGCCTTGTGAATATTGATCAAAGTGGAGCCACTACTGTAGGTCTCAAACAAGTCAACCGAGACAACAACACACGGATCAAGATCCGCCAATGCAAATATCTGAACTACATCATTGAGCAAGATCACCGACGCATTAAGCGAGTGACGCGACTCATGCTCGGGTTCGAAAATTTTTATACGGCTCAACGGACTTTAGCGGGCATCGAAGTGATCGCCATAATCAAGAAAGGCCAAATGAAAACCAGACGGGGAACTGACCAATCTTTTGCTGAACAATTCTATGCGTTAGCCGCGTAACAGCGATCATGAATGAGCAGTGGTTTGTCATCGTGCAATAATTTCGACAGAACCCGATCCACGGTTGTATTCATTTATCCTCGTATCGTAACCATAACATGTCCCCTATTTTTTCGACTGAGGTATAATTGTTATGCTCTTTCTTCTGCCATTACAGTCAGCTCTAGAATTCCTCACATAAGGATTGTCATGAATATCTCTCGTTCGTCTTCTTCAATTGAAAAAATATTGCTGCCTCTCATTGGCATCATGTCGTTTTGCGTCAGCTTGTGGCCTATTTCAAGCTTTGCTCATTCAGCAGGAGAGCTCTATCATCAAGCCATTGAATCCATTCAGAACAAGAACTTTCAACAAGCTGAATCTCTACTCGAACAATCAATCACTGAATTCCCATCATATGCCGAAGCCCACCACCTTCTCGGAATGGTGCAATTTCAACGCACACAGGATACCCATCGAGCCATCTCAGAACTCAACATGGCCATCGACCTACACCCCTCCTTTGCTCAAGCCCACTATGATTTGGGCTTGATGCTCATCAAACAAGAACACATTGATGAAGCGATGCAACACATTCATCAAGCCCTGATCCTGTACCCTGCATTTTGGGAAGCCCGTCTCACGCTGGCCAAAATTTTCGATCAGACCGGTGCCGTCAACAAGGCCATTGAAGAATATACAGCGGTTCTTATACAAGAACCCTTGGCCATAGAAGCACTTTTCCACTTGGCGTATCATCTGATGCAAAGAGAGCAAGTCGATCGTGCCCGCGATCTCCTTATCCGCCTGACGACACACGACTCACAACATGCTGAAGGATGGTATTTGCGAGGCCGCCTCGCTGAACAGCACCAGCAGTTCGATCAAGCTATTGAAGCCTACCAGCACGTCTTACAGAATGCTCCGAACCATGTAGAAGCCCATTACAATCTTGGATTTCTCTATCAACAACACAACCAACCCCAACAAGCTATAGAACATTTTCAGCATGTCACACAGTTACACCCCGCTGATGCTGAAGCCTATTTTAATGTAGGTGTCATCTATGTATCACAAAACCAAATCGACCAAGCAGAGGAGGCCTACCTGAACGGCCTAGGAATACAGCCTCAAGCCATGGAAGGGCAATTCAATGTGGGAGCCTTTTATGAATTTCATAAAGAGGACCTGCAAAAGGCCAAATACCACTACCAAAAATACTTAGACTTGGGAGGTACTGACAAACG
>QIMB01000424.1 GCA_003233615.1 Nitrospirota bacterium | reverse complement strand
AAATTCATATAGATGGGATGGTAGTGTTTGACGATCTCACAGAGTTCCGGTGTGATACGTTCCGGCAGCGTCCCTGGAACACGAGTGCCGAATCGAATCAATTCCAAATGTGGGATTGATCGTAGCGACTTGAGAATTCGTTCGATTAAATGATCTGGTAACAGCAACGGGTCGCCGCCGGACAAGATGACATCTCGAATTTCGGTATGCTCTCTCATATAGGCCACCGCCTGATCGAGTTCACCTTTTTTCAGAAATCCAGGTTTTCCGACTAACCGTTTGCGTGTACAAAAACGGCAATAGATTGGACATTGGTTGGTCACCATGAGCAGGACACGATCAGGGTATCGATGCACCAAATGGGGGACGGGGCTATCGGTGTCTTCCTCCAGGGGATCATCTACAGCATCAATGTCGTCCATTTCGATGGCTTCGGGCACCACCTGCTTCCAGATCGCATCGCCTTTTTCTTTAATGGTTGCCAGGACGGTTGGCGTAATTCGCATGGGGTAAGGGCCAACAATCGCCTCAATTTCTTTTTCATCCACGCCTAGCTGTTTAGCCAAATCTTTGGGCTTGGTAATGCTTTGCGCCAGGACTTTTTTCCAATCCGCCATAGTTTACTCGTTCCTTTCCTCTGCCGGCCTTGGAGGAGGGGTGGTGGTGGCTCCTGATTCCGATGTATCTCGAGAATAGCTATCAAGATATTGGATGATATCTGCGGTCTCTGTTAGCACGGTCTCGCCATCAACCAACACTGGAACATAATATTGTCCTGAAGCTTCATAGACAGATTTTCGAAACGGCCGCACATCCGGCACGGTTTCATCCTCGTACGTAATTCCCTGCTGGGCTAGCTTTTGCCGGACCTCTTCACATTCCGGGCACCATTCTGTGTGGTAGAGTTTCATCATGTTTCATGCATAGGGCATCGGCATTTGTCTCATTGTACCAGTCTCATATCATCTGCGTCTGTTTCACTTGGAGCTCGTGTATTCTTTCTTTTCAACTCCACAGGGGGCCATGACAGCATCACGCATTCCATGAATGATTTTTTTATCTTTGGGACAGATCGTGGCCAAGACCCCTCCTAATTCGGCATGGCCATCCACCACGAAATAATAGGGTGACAACCGCACTCGTCCCTCCATGTTCGTTTTCTCTCCGGACATGTGGTCATAATATTCAACCATATTGAGTTTTCCTTTGTGAAATGCCTGAAGAATTGAAGGGTCTGTGTGGAAAGAATCCAGTGCCTGGGAGAGGGTGTTCTTCCATGCTTGCTGGGACATATCATGGCCAATCGACACACCACGACTTCCCCAAGCCAATTCAGAAAATCCTGACACTTTAATCACATACTGCCGTTCTTTTTGCGTCGTCTCTCGCAGCCAATCCCAATTCGACACAGCATGATTCCGATACTGCAACCCGGGAATGACGGCAGTCGGTGGCAATGGCCGGGGATCTAACACCCAAGTGGGTGGAATGAGCATCTGCAGACATTCGAGCGTGTCCGATGGGAGTGTTTTCTCCCAAAAGGGTTGCAACATGGGATGATGGATCAACGCCAACGCCAATTTTTCCTCCATCCATGGCTTATACGGAGGTGTCACGATGACTCGTCCTTTTTTTGCGCTGTAGAGGATTAATTCCCCTTTGGGAATGTTTTTGAGGTCAAACAATTCATAAAACCGGTAGATCAGGGAAACCGGATGGTCGTGGCCGCCCTGATCAACAAAGAGCCCATCTTCAGTAAATCGAATGTCCCGTGGATGAACACAGTAGGCGTTCCATCCATCTTGAGAGAGTTGTGTCGCAACCCATTGCATTTCCGTTCGATAGGCATCCGCTTCATCGGATACAACGATCGCCATATTCAGAGGCTGATCTTTGATTGTGCCTCTTAACATTCGGGAGAAATTCTTGATCAGGCCATCGGGGCTTGGCCATATGGATGCCCCCTGTTGTGCATACATTCGACTCAGACTACCGGTTAAGCCAATGCCACCTGGTACGGAGTCGAGTTCCGTCAGCGCCATACCGGAATCCGTCGGAATCAGATCAGGGCGGATCACTCCTGGCAATTGATTTTTGAAGCGATTCATCCGGGCAAACTGCAGGAGATCTTCCGGTTTTCCAATATCGAAATATTCATGGACCCATTGGGGTTGGGTACCCTTCACACTCTCCATATATAACCGGTTAACAGCTGCATACAAGATCAGGAGATGTTGGCCGAGTTCTTCCAAAAAATTGGCCTGCTGAGTGGAGAGTGCGAAAGGCTGACAACCAATTCGCCACGAGTCGTCTTTCCCCTCCACAAAGAGCCCGTCGTGGATGAGATGCTGTCGAAAATTTTGGTACGGGTTAGGTGTCATGAGAATTATTACTTAGTATTATAAGCTTAGTGTATTAATCTTATGTGTTCAGGATCACGAGAGAGGGCAAAATCTTAGATTACTACGAATGGAGAGGGTGACGGACTATCCAAGCTGATTTCTTTGATTCAATGAGAGAAAATTGTGATGTGGAATCCCGACGCACCTTGTACCCAATGGGTCACAACACACACGTGCCCTTGGATACTATTCCATGCATAGAAAATAGTAGCATGCCCTCGAAAATCTAGACAAGGTGAGTCCTTGTAACGCCTAGCGCCCCCTCGCTCTTTCCTACTGCCCCCGGCATGCCGTATAAGAAAAGAGCTCCAGGCACTCTCCTAAGGGGGCTGTTGAATATTATCACTCGCAAAGCCCGTGAATGCCCGAGGGGCCATGGACGTCAGCAGCCAAGGGAATGATCAAAAAAGTTCGTCCAGTAAGGCCGCAGCCTTTTTGACGAGCGGAGCGTACTCTCAGTACGTGAGCACGGCAATTTAGGCTGAAGGTCATTTCTTATATTACTCGAAATGTTGGATGATGACGCATGGTTGACTCTCATAAGCCTTCGGCCACCTGACTCGTGATGAGCCATGTTGTCATAATTTCTTGAATATTACTGTCATCTCAATAGCTGAAACACCCCTTGTACCATTCATGTCCATCATTCTCCATCCATTGAAAATTGCGGATCAGTCCAAGGCGAACCAGTACATGAGGGCCACAGCTCAGGGCGGCAACACCTCTCTGGCTCACTGGGCCTTCCCACCTCATTACGTGTGGAAAGGTGTGTTGGAGTATTATCGGAGTGAAGTAAATGGCTGGTGGTGTCTTTTCGCCAAACATGCGGATGGTCTGTTTATGCCCCTCCCTCCCCAGGGTCCAACGTTAAGGGTGGGCACTCCGACTTCGGGGACATTACAAGATGTTCTGACGCAAGTGATGACCTTTATGGACACAACAAATAGCAACACACAGACATCCAGGATTGAAAATATCCCGGAAGAACTCAAAGACGTCATCCAGCCATGGGGGTATTCGCTGACACTTTCTCATTCTGATTATCTCTACCAAACCGCAGATCTCGTTCAGTTGAAAGCCAATGTCTACAAGTCTCAACGTGCGGCGTATAATCGCTTCTCACGTGCTCACCGTATTCGAATCGTTCCCTATCAGATGAGAGATCGTGATGGATGTCTTGCTTTGTTTTATCGATGGATGCACCAAAAAGAAGACATCGCTGTTCCCCAAGTTGGAGCCCATGCCGATATAGCCCGTGTGAAGCTACAGAATGCCGTGAGTGCCCATCGAGTTGTCCTTCAAGAATACCGCGAACTGGGATTGACGGGCCGAGTCGTCTGGGTTGATGGCTCGATCAAAGCCTATGCCTTTGGCTATCCACGATCCCGCGAGGTTTTTTGCGTCTTGTTTGAAGTGGCCGATCGAGGAGTCCTTGGATTGGCTCAATACCTCTTTCGAGAATTCTGCCGGGACATTCAACAGTATCCATTCGTCAATACCATGAGTGATTCAGGGCTTCCACGTGTCGCACGGACCAAGCATGCGTATCGCCCGACTCAACTCGTGCCAAACTATATAGCCCGACGATCCTGACACCAAGGAGAGTTGTCCTCTCATAAATCTCCCCCGTATAATGGGGTGATTCACGATTCACTCTATTTACCATTCTTTGCAGACAGGATTGCCTCATGAAGGGTCAGGAATACGGTATCGAACAGTTCCGGGTGACAGAAGAACCCTTTTACCAGGAAGTGAATGGAGAGATCAGCCTGTTTTCGGTTGGAGCGAAGAATAAAATCCCTGTGATGCTAAAAGGCCCGACCGGATGCGGAAAAACCCGGTTTGTGCAGCATATGGCGTATAAACTCAATCGACCGCTGATCACGATCGCCTGTCATGAAGATTTGACCGCATCGGATCTCATAGGTCGCTATTTGTTAAAAGGCGAAGAAACGGTATGGGTGGATGGGCCACTGACATTAGGTGTGAAACATGGTGCCCTCGTCTATTTAGATGAAGTGGTCGAAGCTCGCAAGGACACAACAGTATTAATTCATCCCTTAAGCGATGATCGCCGCTTTTTGCCCATTGAAAAAAAAGGCCAGATTATTCAGGCGGTGGATGATTTTCTGCTGGTGATTTCCTACAACCCTGGTTATCAGTCTGTCCTCAAAGAATTGAAACAAAGCACGAAACAACGATTCATGGCCATCGAGTTTGGGTATCCACCCAAAGACACCGAAATTACAATAGTTGAGCATGAAGCCAAGGTTGCGCGAGACATGGCTACCCGCCTCGTCAAATTGGGCGAGAAAGTACGGAACCTACGCAGCCATGGACTAGAAGAAGGTGTCAGCACCCGCCTTCTTATCTATGCAGGAACATTAATTCAGCAAGGCGTGGCGCCAGACCAAGCCTGCGATGCCGCTGTTACCCGACCGATCACGGACGACCCCGACATGCAGCGGAGTATTCAAGAACTGATCAAAGCTATTTTCTAGGAACCCGACTGGCTCCGAACTCCGGACTCTCAACTTTATCGAGGTTTCCCATAAAACGGGCTCTTTTTCTTTAGTCTGATGCCAAGCCAACCGATAACCCTAATGATCTTCCAAGAAGATTAATAGGATAGGCACGAAAAGGAGATAGAATCCATGAAACCCAAACTCTCGAATGACCCCATGTATCAGCTGCTTCGTGAGGGGAAAATCACTGAATTTAATGCGCGTTTTGACGGAGGCGAAAAACCAGAACTCAGCAATTGCGATTTTCGGAGCGTGGATCTTCGTGGATTAGAAGTCACCGACGTAGATTTTCGCGGGAGCTATTTTCGACAGGCCGACCTTCGAGGTCTCGATCTCTCAGAATGTAATTTGGAGGGGGCCAGCATTCACGGCGCTCAAATTTCTGGAATGTTGTTTTCCAAAGAACTCAGTGCGCAGGAAATTCTCCTTTCCCACCAACAAGGTACCCGCATGCGATACGGAGTCTAGATCTCTCTCGTCCGCTCAATTGCTTTTTCGCTCTGTTCCCCAATCCTCTTCTCACGTTCGTTGACAGTTTTTGCTTGTCTACTTACACTGCGTGTCGTCATTATCCTAAAAGCGGCAGTTGGGCGCGAAAAAGCTGTGCAAGCAATTGCTGTGCATAGGGAATTTAGAAATTGCGTGGTCACCTTTTAGGTGATGAGTCAATTTGTACATTTCCTAGGTGCGTCAAAGGGTTGTGCAGATTTTCGTGATCCAACTGCTGTTTTTAGGATTATCCACGAGGACCATTCATGACCCATCCACATAATATTATTGCTATTGTGTATGATTTCGATCATACGCTGAGTCCCCATTACATGCAGGATCATACAATTCTTCGGCATGCCGGAATTGACCCCAAAGAGTTTTGGCCAAGCTGTACGGCGCTGATTCACGAAAAGGGATATGATCAAGAGCTGGCCTATATGAAGCGGATGCTGGAAGTTGAGTCAATTCGAGCCTTATCCAATAAAGACTTAGAGACATTTGGTAAAGATCTCACTTTTTTCCCTGGAGTTCCTCATTTTTTTGAAGAACTCAATACCCTCCTGAATAAACCACAATATGAAGAAGAGGGCATTCGTTTAGAACATTATGTGGTCACCTCAGGACTCAAAGCCATTTTAGATGGGAGCCATATCAAGCATTGTGTGAAAGCGATATTTGGCTGCGAGTTTGACGAAGAGGATGGGCACATCAGCTTTCCTAAACGGACGATCAGCCATACACAGAAAACCCAGTTTCTCTTTCGGGTGAACAAAGGGCTGACAGATTTGAAAGATGATGTCAACGACCATATGCCAGAGGAAAGCCGACGGGTGCCATTCCAGCAAATGATTTATGTGGGAGATGGTCCTACGGATGTTCCCTGCTTTACAGTGATGAAGAAAAATGGCGGACTGGCCTTGGCTGTCTATAATCCAAAAGATGAGACTCG
>QIMB01000054.1 GCA_003233615.1 Nitrospirota bacterium | reverse complement strand
TCGGCACGTTCATGATTATCCGAGGATATCGACGTTCTAAGTCTTCTTCTTAAATAATTGATATAACTCTTCCCCTTTTCTCTCTTTTCTAAAAACCTCCTCCCGGACCACTGCCCCCACCAACACCGCCACCAATTCCCGGAAGCACAGGAGAGGAAGTGGATTCGATCGGTTTGTCGGGAACATTCCCATATCGTCGAAGAGGTGGAGAATTCCAAATAACTTTGTTCCCAGGAGCAAGATTGGCAGCTTTGATATAATGAGGCTTTGCTCCCGCTCGATCACCCATGTGGTCCATCGCTAAAGCCAAATTATAATGCGCTTCAGCCAGATCGGGTTGTGACTGAACCGCAGCCTGAAATTGCTGCCTGGCTGCTTCCCACCGTCCTTCACGAAATAGGCGATTCCCCTCTGTTAAGAACGTCTCCACCTGAGTCACAGTATTGCCTGGAGGATCAAGTACCATCAACGGGGCTGGCTTATCTGATACACACCCACTAATGACGAACATAATGAGACAGCACACACTCAATATTCCAAATCGCAAACCAATCATAGATCCCTCCTTATGAAAACACGGCACCATCGGGAATGATAGTTACCGCTTCACCAATACGTAAAAATAAAAATTTACATCCTTTGATATCCAGGTCCAAAGACCGGGAGACCGCCTTCGAATAGATCTGAGCTTGCAGACGGTACCGTTCAGCATACTCAACCACAGCAGAAGCCGTCACCCTGTCAGTCTTATAATCCCCAACCCATATGTCGCCCGCCACTTCATACACGACATCCATCACGCCTTCCATCACGCAAGGCTGAGGCGCCAAGCCGCCTTGTTCTTTCTGTGACCATGACATGACAAAGGGGACCTCCCGTCCAATAACTGTCGCATGTCGTAACTCACGATAAGCATATGACCGGATAAAGGTTCCCATCAGTTCTTCAATATCTAAGACGACGGCAGTCTTTTCGTCATCATCAAGATCATCAGGAAGCTCTTTCTGGCAAAACGCTCTCGTCGGTTGAAGGAAATTTTCTGAATCCAGTTGAAAATCCCACTGTTCTAACAACCGATGGACCATGGTTCCAATATAGTGACTGGCTACCTTCAAGCTTCCGCTCCCTTGAGTATGCGAAGTCCGTTCAGCCTGTACCTGATGCAACAAGGACGGAGTCAAAAAGGCCACATCTTGAGACACGGATTGCCAAACCGCTTCACGCTCACGAACTTTTTCTATGGAAAGGGCATTCTCTCCTGTACGTTCAGGCATATCTAATTTGTAGGTTGGCATCATTTTTCGTGACTGCTGGACATCACTGGACATCACGACCGTTTGCCGAATCGCAGCCGAACCCACGTGAACACTATCATGTTCAGGGTTGCCCACATCGCCATCGGCCACATGCTGGAGGAATCCTAAAAAACTCTCTCTGATGGGCTTCTTCATCAATCCACCAGACAAGATTAATCGATCTCGTGCCCGGGTCATGCCCACATAGAAGACTCGTCGTTGTTCAGCCTTCTCTCGTATCTGTTCTTTTTCCCAGAGCAACACCTGTCCTGCATTCCATGTAGGTGGGAACGTACAGCCATAGACCCCGCTCATCCAATCACACGACACCTCAGCACCACGATCCACTCCCGCTGATTGTTGCTGCAGTCCGGGTAACACCACAACAGGAAATTCCAACCCTTTGGCTTTATGAATGGACAACACACGAACCGCATCTAACGACTCTTCCTCCAACGATGCTTCCGGTTCAGAAGGATGGGTCATCACACAATCAATCAGTCGATCGACCCAACCGGAAAAAGAGAGATGAGGAATCGCCGCCTGTGCTGCCATAAGATCTCGAAGCTTCCATACATTCATGACCGCCTGCTCTCCATGACTAGACGCTGCCGCTAACTCGACAAGAGGAAGCTGTGCAAACACGCGATCAACAAATTCTTGAATAGGGATCCGCGTGGCTTGCACATGTAAGGCCGCTAACTGTTCACAGAGAATTCGTACACCAGACTTTCGCGTACTTCCCCAGTCATCCAGCATCCCGGTCCGACGGATATCAAGAGGTCCACCTCTCGCTAATTCCATAATATCTTGATCAGACACACCGCCCAACGATGAACGCAAGATCCCTACAACAGCAATCGCATCGGCTGGATCACGCAACACACGTAACACATTCACCAGATCAATCACTTCCTGGCGCCGATAGAAATGCCGCTCCCCATCAGTGACATACGGAACACCTCGCCGGTGAAAGGCTTCCAAATACACATGGGCATTTGTAAATTTTCGAAATAACACGGCCACATGACCCGGGCGAAGAGGAACGCGACTCCCATGCTCCAACACCCATTGTTGGCCTGAAGACAATTGTGCCTGTATCCATGCCGCCAGCCATTCCGCCTCTACTCGCGTAGCCCGTCCTGCATCCCATTCATCGTCTCCGTCATTGACCACAACACAGAGCTCAACTCCAGGACTGGCCAAGGCTTCCTCCCCACATCGCCCAACCATCAATGGCACATTGAGAGGCTGAACATTATCCTCCTGAACAAACAATCGATCAAAAACCGCATTCACGACTTCGAGAACGGCACCATTGCTGCGGAAATTTGTCGTCAACGTGCAGACCACTCCACCATCTTGCGTGAGCTTGTGAACCACCTGATCAAACGCATGGATATCGGCACGACGAAACGCATAAATGGATTGCTTGGGATCACCCACAATAAAGAGTTTCCCCGGCACCAATCGTATCGCCTCCCACTGCTGACAGTGCTCACCAGGCTGTTCACCCAGATAGAGCAAGATTTCATATTGCAAGGGATCCGTGTCCTGAAACTCATCGACCATGATTGCCTGAAAATCCCTTTTCAATTGTTCACGAACCTTCGGATTGTCACGCAAGACGTCCCGCACACGCACGATAAGTCCATCAAACCGAATCCACCCTTTGTCTGCATAGAGACGCTGAACACGTTGGACAAATGGCTCAAGCAAATATACCACTCTGCCCAAAAACCCTTCATCCACATTCAAGGAACGATGCGCGCCTTGGATGATACGCCGAGCATCCTGAAAATCAGCTGCAGTCCAACCTTTAGGCGCTTGACCAATAGTCGACGATAAGAAGGCCTTCTCATCATCCGAAAGTTGGCCTGCCCCGGACCACCCTTCGCGCGCCACTAAATCAAATACGCGATCAGCAACATCCAGTAGCCTTTCGATTTTTCGTAGTTTTACCGGCGCATACTCTTGCAAGAGACGAGCAATGCTCTGTCTGTTCGCTTGTAACCAGGATGCAAACGCCGGGGTGTGGCTGTTTGAATCCAATTGCTCGTGCAGGGCCGAGAGAGAAATCACATCATCACACAGGGCATACGCAAATTCACGAATCCCTTTCAGATCAACCAGATCCAAGATTTCCTGCCAGTGAGAATGATCCTCCCCCTGTTCGCCTAAGGCCTCATCAAGCCACATCGTCCATGCGTCAGAAAATATTTCAGAAAATTGCGTCCCGTCATCTTCCTGAAAATGCGGATCGACCCCACTTTCAAGTGGATAGAGTCTCAGCACATGAGCAGCAAAACTATGAAGCGTGGAAATATGGGCCTGTTCAAGATCATTGAGCGCATCCGTCACTTTTTCTTTGATATGCTCAGTAGAGAGGTAATACTGCGCTTGAAAATATGTGAGCCTCGCGTT
Organism: Nitrospirota bacterium; assembly: GCA_003233615.1. Lineage (GTDB taxonomy): Bacteria > Nitrospirota > Nitrospiria > Nitrospirales > UBA8639 > Nitrospira_E. Next base: position 2,665 of record QIMB01000054.1, on the reverse strand, counting down.
CTCAACATCCCTATGTAGCGTCTGTGCCTGACACGCCGCCAACAATTCATGCAAGACCTCACGTAGACGTGTCTTCATTTCATTCGCAGCTTTATTGGTGAAGGTAAGTGCCAGCATCTCGGTAATACGAAACGAGTGTGGTTCCCGCAACAACGCATGCAGCAGTCGATTCACTAACAAGGTCGTCTTCCCTGTTCCAGCGCCAGCCAAGACCACGACATTGCGATCAAAGGTCGTTTCCCCTATCTGCCTTGCATCGGCATCAGAGAGCGGAGAGAGATTAGTCATGGCACACCTTCTGCTTTCGAACCTGTCGATACGCTCTCGCGAGAGGGAGACCATAGGCTCGCGCCCAAGAGGGATGGTGCTGAAAACGACAGGCCGTCGCATACGAGCAACTTCGACAATAGGCTCCGGGCAATATAAAAAACTGCCCCGATCGAATGCCCTGAACCCAACCCTGAATAGTACGCTTGAGTTGTTCACCGGTCGGCGTGTCCCACAGAGCTCCTGAAAAAGATGCAGATCGCACGGCTTCTTCTTGCAAAGGACGTAAATAGCGAAAATTCACTGAAGAAAGGGTAGTTGTCGACAACCCATCTACGCGTGAAGCGGTCCTAGGAGCCATAAAGGAATACAGAGGGGGCTGCAACTGCTGGCCGTGAAGTGCTTTCGTGACTAAATCCAATTCATCCGCATGAAAGGACCGGCGCAGTGAAACTTTATAATCAACAATACGCTCACAAGAATGATCCATGGTTGTATCAACACGATCAAATCGTCCACGAAGTTTCAGCAACTCGGGCGATGTCTGGCTGTCAGATGGAAACATTCCTGTCGCTTCAACTTCGTATGCACCAGGGATCCATCCATGCTCGAGAAAATCACGGTGATCGTATTCAATCAGCAACATCATCATGCGGGTTAATCGAGCCTTCATCCATTCCCAAAACAGCCAATAGCCTTTCCCAAACCTTTGTGCATATGCTTGAAATACGATCTTCGCATGTGCGTTGACGATGTCCGTACGGTGAACAGGGGGGACAATCTGTTGCGGCCATCCGCATGTCGACAGGTCCTGATACACCCCACACAACACCTGATGGACCAGTTCACCCCACACCCGGCTCGGAAGCTCTTGGGACATGGGATCCAGGCCCCCTTGGACCTTCAGCACATGGGTCATCCAATAACGCATGGGACATTGGGCATATGTTCCCAATGCTGTTGGCGACAACCCGCGAGCAACAAGATCCTGCCAATGTAGATTATCGGCATTGGTGATTCCATCAAATAGACCAGCTTGTGACCCGGTCTGTTCAAGAGTGCCAATTATTTTCATACCATGCTGAAGCATAGTCCACCATGAAGATGCTTCCGACACCATCGCGTCAAGCGGTCGACCTTCAAGAACAGCACTGAGTCTAGAGTCTTGCGACGTATCATAGTCCGATGAAAAATAGGACGTTTTGGATCGCTCAAGAAGGCCAATTGGAACGGTGATTTCCTGATCAGCACGTTGAGCCGCCGCAGCAGCAAGATGATCTCGCAAGAACGAAGACGGCATCAGCGGGCGTCCATTCTGATCGGCCCGTTGGTAGAGAAGATACATATCCTCACGCGCAGATTGTTGGAGGAGCGAAAACAACAGCGTGTCCTCATCAAACCCAGTCATTTTTTCATCAATCTTATAGCCGAGACTTTCTGCCAACACCTTTCGATCATGATCACGCAAAAAGGCATCCTCTCGCACGATCCGAGGAAAGACATGATCGTTCATCCCCAGGACAAATAGGGTTCGGAAAGGACGGCCTCGAGCCGCCATGACATCCAATACCTGCACACCCATTGAGGTGTCTCCCGGTAGAGGGAGATGAGTTCGTTCTAATATGGAACGAAACAACACCATCCATTGCTCCCACGTCACGTGCTGATCTAAACGATCAAGTTGCTGCAACGATGTGATGACCTGTTCAAATCCATTCACCAGATATTCGGTTCGCTCATCGTATGTTTCATCATGAAAACATGATGGATGATCGGTCGGAAAACACCGTTGCTTCGTCATAAGTGTTTCGAAGGCCTGAGTTAATTCACGAATAGAACCCATGGCAGGAAGTGCCAGGCAATCAGCGACAAGTCCACTGACGACTGTGGCAAACACATGCAACGACGCTGTGGCTTGCTCTAGAGACACCCTACTTGATTGATGCCATTCTTGAATCGCTGCAGAATCCTGAGCCACATGGGCAAGCCGTTCCCAATCTTCCACTCCGCCCACCAGGCGAAAATGATGAACGGCCTGTCCCCATAGATGAAAATTCACCTGAACCGATTCTTCCGTAGTTGCGATGCCCCCAAACCAGGAAGACGACACCACATCCAACATGCTTCGACAACCAAACTGTTCCTCTCGAAGGCCGGCAAGTATCCACCAGACCTTTGCCACTGGTTCTTCCAACATGGGTCTGGTAGCTGTTATCCCAAAAGGAATGCGATGTGCCTCAAAGATTCTCGGCAGATATGTGAGATACGGTTCAAGGTTTCGCGCCACGATCCCAATCTCATGCCATGCATGGCCCTTCTTTTCTACATGCTCCATGATCGCTTTACAGGTGAAGGTGAGTTCGCCTTCCGGTCCCACGGCATTCACAACGTGTATTTT
>QIMB01000013.1 GCA_003233615.1 Nitrospirota bacterium | reverse complement strand
CTGTGGTGATCTTGAAATGCATGAGCATAATCTTAGGGCAACCAATGATGGTTCCACCGCAAGAGATAGGGTTGGGTCCGAGTCTCTCTAGGGCCTTCTCCCCAAGCATTTCCGTGATCCACCAGGAATTTTTTTCACAATCTTGAATCCTCGTATGTTCGGCTTCAAGGAAGTAATAAATCGAATCAGGTTGTATGTCAAAATCAAAAGGGTCTCGCTGAAATATGACATCTCGCACATCAGTCATCATCACGTTTTGGTAGTCTTTGGCGGATGAGTTGAGAACGTCTCGAAAAAGAAAATGTCGGCGTAAATGTGCACAGGAGTTTTTGATGGCATATTTTTCTCTGAACGGTACAGATACTTTTCCTAGAAAAGGATAGCGGGAACACAACGTATCAATATATTTTCCTATTTTCCTCACTCTGTTTTTTCGCATCGGGGTCTGCCCCTTAAAAAGATGAAGGTTGATGTTCCCAGCTTTCAAAAAATTCGAAACAGCAGGGGCATCTTGTTCCTGGGTGATGTAGCAAATATCCCCGTTGAAGCCGCATTGAGTGAGGGAATTAAAGAATGGGGCCAAATCACTCTCTGAATATCCAGTGCCCATGGCCAAAATAAGATTTTTCTTCATTGGATTCTCTTGTGATTCGTCAATGACTCCAATTCCCCGTAGCTTACTTCGGGATTACCTATTGAGAACTGTAAAGTAATAATCCGTTACATGTCCCGTCCGCTTGCAGCGGGAATTTTTGACTATCCGGTGAGATTCTCCCCTCACCCCAACCGTCTCCTCAAAGGGGCGCGGGTTTTATTGATGTCTTAGTGGAAAGTTACAATACTATAGGTTTTGTGCTGTAGGAATATCTAGCCAGCGCGATACACCTTTTAGCATTACGCAAAGAATTTATTTAGAAGTCGTCTCTGGTACCTGAAGAGAGGATGTCCTGAGAATCGATGTCGGAATGCCTCCCTGTCCCATGGAATGCTCATATCGAACCGCAGGAGCACCCGTATTATAGGGGATGCCAAGGTGTTGACGTACATCAGCTTCGAGCCAGTCGCGCAATCGCACGAGCTCGGGAGAAGTCAGATGGTCCGTGTAGACATAGGCTGTATATTCCCCCGGTATGCCTTTGTAATATTCGGCGGTTTCACGATAATCGACGGCAACACTGTGGAGGCGGTCACCAGTTTTTTTATAGGTGTAGGTCCAAATCCCAGGTTGGGTTTCGACCGCTTCGTCGAAGTAGGGTGTCCCTGGATAGGTCGTAATGACGGTGGAGTCAAAGTCATTGGGTTTAACCTCGATAAGCCAATCTCTCGTGGCCCGAATGGTTTCTTCAGATTCTCCAGGGTGCCCAACTGACATGAGCGCTTTCACTTTCAAGTTATGACGCTTGGCAATGTTCATGCAACGTGTGTTGTCTGCTTGAGACGCTTTTTTCTGGATATTCGTCAGGATCCGTTCGTGACCGGATTCAAACCCGACCAAAATCCAGCGAAATCCCGCTCGATACATCACCTCAGCTTGTTCGTCAGTAAAGAGCTCGGCTTTAATAAACCCGCGAAGGCGAAACTCGGTGCCAAGATCTTGTTGTGTTTGGGCAATGAGGTTCATGAGTTCGACGAATTTGGGGTTCACATTGAGTTCATCGTCATAGAACATGAACCCTTTGATATCGTATGTCTCATATAAGTGGACAATCTCCTGGACAATGCTTTCTGAGGTGCGCATGCGAATACGTCGCAAGAATGGGCTCATGCGTCCCCCACAGAACCCGCACCCGAAAGGACAGCCCAATTGGGCAATGAGGGACAGGGCTCGGACTCCGTCAATTTCGTATTGATAACTGCTGACATCAAGAAGGTGTCTGGCTGGAAAAGGCAGTTCTGTTAATCGTGTATTCGTCAAAAACAATTCAGACTTGGGATCATCCCCGTCAATCAATTTTGGAGGATGATCAGTCAGCGCTCTAAATATAGCTTCTTCCCCATCCCCGGTGACCAGCACATCGAACATGTCACACAATTGATCGAATCCTATGGTTCCACGGCCTGCATGGTTGCGTTTCTTTTCATACAATTGTGCGGCATGGATTAAGGTCACATGTGGTCCTCCCAAAATGATGCGGGCGTCTGGCTGAGCCTCACGAATTGCTTTGTGGACCTTGGATGTTGCGGGCATTTGCGGTGTGGTGGCCGTGAGCCCATAGCACGTTGCGCTGTGGCTTTCGGCATAATCCTGCAACACTTGTTCGAAGTTCTCGACGCCGGAAAGATCCAGCATATCCACCGTGACCCCAGCTTTTTCTAGAACTGCAGCGATTTTCAGGATCCCAAGGGTCATAAAGACTCGTTCGTCTAACAGGAAAACGGATGGTGGCGTGACGAGGCAGATATGCGAAATCATCTTTGTGACTCCTTCATCGTGAAAGAACAGGTTTTTCTTAGATAGATGGTAGATCTAGCCGGTTGTCTATTTAAACCTAAAAACAGCAGTTGGATCACGAAAGTCTGTACAACCCCTTGACGCGCCTAGGACATGTACAAATTGACTCATCACCCAAAAGGTGACCACGCAATTTTTACATTCCCTATGCACATGAATTGCTTGCACAGCTTTTTCGCGCTCAACTGCCGCTTGTAGGTTAAAGGATTGTTTTGAAATAGGCGATGGTTTTGTCCAAGCCTTCTTCGAGTGAGATCATCGGTTCCCAGTTCAGTAAGGTTGTCGCTTTATCGATATTGGGACGGCGAACTTTCGGGTCATCAATCGGAAGCTGAAGAAATTCAATTTGGCTTGTCGATTGTGTATGCTCCAAGACCATTTTGGCAATATCTAATATGGTTCTTTCTCCAGGATTGCCGATGTTTACGGGGTTATGGACAGACTCATGGTTGGTGAGTACACGACCAAATTGCACATCACGTTGAAATTGCTTGTCTGTGCGTTGCTCATGGGGTGGAGCGAAGAGAAGGTTGGTAATGCCTCGAACCAAGTCGTCGACATAGCAAAAGCTGCGTGTCTGGGAGCCATCTCCATAGATAGTAATAGGTTTATTTTGTATGGCTTGTACGATAAAATTTGATACGACCCGCCCATCACCGGGCCTCATGCGCGGTCCATACGTATTAAAGATCCGAACTATTCTGGTGTCAAGGGCATGGACTCGATGATAGGCCATCGTGAGTGCTTCAGCAAATCGCTTGGCCTCGTCATACACCCCACGAGGGCTAATAGGATTGACATTGCCCCAATAAGTTTCGGGTTGAGGATTCACCAAAGGATCGCCGTAGACTTCTGATGTGCTGGCCAAGAGAAATCGCGCCTGCTTGGCTTTGGCCAGTCCCAACGCTTTGTGTGTTCCATGGGACCCAACTTTCATGGTTGCGATAGGGAATTCTAAATAATCTTGTGGGCTGGCTGGTGAAGCAAAATGCATGACCGCATCAAGAGGGCCGTTGACGTGGAGGAAGTCACACACGTTATATTCGAGGAAGGAAAAGTTCGAGTTGCCAAGGAGATGAGCAATATTTTCCGGTTTTCCTGTGATGAAATTATCCAGCCCAATAACATCGTGCCCTTCTGAAAGCAGTGCGTCACATAAATGGCTACCTAAAAATCCCGCCCCGCCTGTAATCAAAATTCTCAAATCATTTCCTTCGGGATATTCACGCTATGAGGATAGAAGAACTCTCTCATCGACTTTGATGATATTTCTCGCTGAAACGTATTCATATGGGATCAACTTTGAAAACATGAGTAGGACAAATGGACTGAAAGTTCTTTGGAAACGGGGTAGGTGTGAATCCAAACTGTACCGCATTTGTAGCATGAAATCTAGAGGGCGGGGGTTTTTGGCATAAGAGTTGAGAGCTGATGTTTTCTCACTGAATGGTAATGTTTCTCAACAGAGAAATATGCAGGAGAAAGATGATTGCTGCCTCAAACTGTGACGCGACTACTGAATGTATTCTTCATGCCATGCTTGGAACATGAGAATGCTCCATAAGAGTGTGTCATGGTCTTGCCATCCTGAAAGGTGTTGTTGCCACACACGTTGCACCGCTTCTGGTTCCAGTAAGCCTTGTTCTCGTATGCGTGTTTCATTCAATAAATGTTCAGCCCAATCGCGTAATGGCCCTTTTATCCATTCTGATACAGGCACAGCAAAGCCCTTCTTTGGACGTTCGGTCAGTTCAGGAGGGACATATCGTTCAAGGACCTTTCGAAGGATGATTTTTCCTTTATCCTTACTCAATCGCATGGGAATGGGAAGGCTCCAGGCAAACTCAACAAGTCGGATATCCAGTAACGGACAGCGGACTTCAAGGCCCACAGACATGCTGGCACGATCAACTTTTACCAGAATATCATCGGTAAGAAACGTGACAAAGTCTACATGCATCATGCCTTGAACAGGATTAACAACCTGTGCCCAATCCTTTGAGTTCGTCAGCAAAGAGTTCAGGTCGTGAGCATGGTGCACGTAATCTTGCACTCGCCGACATCGAGCATGCCTTCGCGCAACCAGATCTATGGAATTGATTGCAGAGATCCACCGAGATTTTTTGTCAATCCTCCCGAAAAATTTTTGCCATTGGGGAATGTCATCGGTTGATGAATTTCTCGATGGCCCCAATAGACTCCAGCCGGCTTGTCCGATCGAGGTCATGGCCTCCGCCATGTGTTGGCGAACCCAGAGAGGTCTGTTTCCCCAGGTTTTCCACCGTTTGAGGCATTCTGGATATTTGGTATACCCGGCAAAGAGTTCATCGCCTCCATCTCCACTGAGAGCGACCTGCACGTCCTGTCGCGCTAATTTGGAAAGAAGAACGGTTGGTATTTGGGAAGAGTCGGCAAAGGGTTCGTCGTAAATTTTGGGGAGTTCTGGAATAACGGCTTGAGCATCTTTTGGTGAAATATAGAGTTCGGTGTGATCAGTCCCGAGGTGGCGAGCGATATCCTTGGCCTGCTCGGCTTCATTATAGTGTGCTTCCCAAAACCCAATGGAAAACGTTTTGATTGGGCGAGTGCTCATTGCTTGCATCAATGAGACGACTATCGTCGAGTCAAGCCCTCCGGATAACAAGGCTCCGAGGCTGACATCAGCGATCATCCGGCAGCCCACGGTGTCTCGTAAAATCTTTTCTAATGCATCTGTGGCATCTTCCAATGAACCTGTAAAAGGGGTGTGCTCCCCATTTTCAGCAATTGTTCTTGCAGACCAAAACGAACGGGGAACTGTATTCTCTAATGTGCTGTGAGCATGTATTGTCACCAGATGGCCGGGTGGGAGTTTGAGAATGCCCTGATACATGCAATAGGGCGCAGGGACCCAGGAGTATTTGATGAAGAGTCCGAGAACATCTGGATTAATCGTTTGCCTAAATTCGGGATGGGTGCGTAACGCTTTGAGCTCTGACGCAAAAAGAAATGTATTCTGGCACCATCCATAGTACAATGGTTTTTTGCCAACTGGATCTCGAATGAGGGTCAAGGATTCTTGTTCCCTATCCCACAACGCAATGGCAAACATCCCGATGATGTGCTCAAGAGTTTTCTCAAGGCCCCATTCAGTTATGGCTCCAAGAAGCACTTCGGTGTCTGAATGACCGCGGAATGTGAACCCTTGGCTTTCAAGCTGTTTGCCCAATTCCCTGAAATTATAGATCTCGCCGTTATAGCTCATGACAAAACGATTACAGGCAGAGACCATGGGTTGATGCCCTTCACTCGAAAGGTCTTGAATAGAAAGACGTCTATGCCCTAACGCCACTCCAGTTTTTGCGTCCGTCCACATTCCGACATCATCAGGTCCACGATGTACAAGAGCGTCGGTCATGTGTTGTGACACGACGTGCATGTGTTCTTTGGAAGAAAGGCGATGAGGATTAAAAAATCCGCAAATTCCACACACGGTAAGGTATTCCTCTCAAAAGTCAGAGATGTGAGCGCTTACGTTGGAAGTAAGGCCTGGAGATATTGTTCGGCAATGGTGTGGATATCAAATTCTTCGGCACGTGCTCGAAGCCGCTCTGCAGGAAGTGGATGATCCAATGTGTGGAGGATAGCATTCGCTAAGGCCTTGTCATCTCCAACGGGAACTAATGAGCCAAAGGCTCCATTATCCAAAATTTCTTGTGGACCGCTACGACAATTCGTACTGATGACAGGACATCCGCATGCGAGGGCCTCAATCAGGGCATTGGGTAGCCCTTCCAACATTGATGATAAAACAAAAACGCTTGCTTGGGACATAAAAGCATAGGGGTTCTCCACAAATCCTGGAAGGGAGAGATCAGCAGCAATACCTAATTCGGTGGCTAATTTTTCGAGAGTCGGTCGCTCACGGCCCTCACCAAGAATGACCAGCCGTGCAGGGTGTCTGGCGCGAAAG
>QIMB01000276.1 GCA_003233615.1 Nitrospirota bacterium | reverse complement strand
TAACTGAGCGAGAAGCGTTGCACGATGACTATCTGTTTCTTCGACACGTCATTGATGGCTTGCGAATTGTGCGCGGGCATGCCAAAGACTTGGTGCTTCCACTATCGGGATCGGACGAAATGGTATTTTTAGCACGCAGGCTGGGAATGGGAACAACGGATTGGCAAAAAAGCGCCACGGCTTTTGAAGAGGCCACGTGTGAGCGAATGGAACAGATTCACGAACGATTCGTAAAGCGTTTTTCACAAAAGGATGCCTGAGCCAATTTCCATCGACTCAGGCATTCAGCTACACAAAGAAGTAAAAAACGAGAGGGATAAACTCTTAATCCCTAGACGGCTTTCTCCTTCTAACTTTTCACCTTATACAAATTTTTACACGTCATAATACATGAAGAATTCATGAGGATGCGGCCGCAGTCGCATGGGATCCACGTCATTTGTCCGTTTATAGGAAATCCACGCCTCAATCAAATCTTCGCTAAAGACGCCGCCTTTTAACAAAAACTCATAATCATGTTCAAGATTGTCCAACGCGTCTTCTAAGCTAGACGGTAAAGTCGAGATATTGTCTAATTCTTCAGGTTCTAAATCGTAGAGGTTTTTGTCCATGGCTTCACCCGGATCAATTTTATTCTGGATGCCATCCAACCCGGCCATGAGCATTGCACTGAAGGCCAGATACATATTGCACGATGGATCAGGGAACCGGACTTCGATCCGCTTCGCTTTAGGACTTGGTGAATACATCGGTATGCGAATCCCCGCAGAACGATTGCGGCTGGAATAGGCTAACAACACTGGCGCTTCAAATCCGGGAACCAGCCGCTTATAGGAATTGGTCGTGGGATTCGTTAAGGCCGCCAAAGCGGGACCGTGCTTGATAATTCCGCCAATGTAATACAGACATTGTTGTGACACCCCGGCATAATCTTTTCCCGCAAAGCTTGGCTTCCCACCTTTCCAAATACTTTGGTGGACATGCATACCCGTGCCATTGTCACCAAAGAGGGGCTTTGGCATAAACGTGGCCGTTTTCCCATGTCGTCGAGCCACATTACGCACAATGTATTTATACATCATCATTTGATCGGCCATTTTGACCAATGTATCGAAGCGAAGGTCGATTTCAGCTTGCCCTGCGGTGGCAACTTCATGATGATGTTTTTCAACCACCATGCCGACTTTTTCCATTTCCCGGCACATTTCTGATCGGATATCCTGTTGTGAATCTACCGGGGCAACAGGAAAATATCCTTCCTTATGCCGGGGACGCGACCCCAGGTTTTCACCATCTTTTCCCGAGTTCCAAATCCCTTCTTCCGAATCCACAAAGTAATAGCTCGAGTGACTATTTTGATCAAAACTCACATGATCAAAAATAAAGAATTCCGCCTCCGGCCCCCAGTAAGACGTATCGCCGATCTTGGTACTCTTGAGATATTGTTCGGCTCGCATAGCCACACCACGAGGATCGCGCTCATACACAGTGCGCGTAATTGGATCTTGAACATTGCCCACCATGCTCAATGTCGGGATTGCAGTAAACGGATCCATCCGGGCGGAGTTGGGATCAGGAACCAATAACATGTCGCTATTTTCAATCATTTTCCATCCGCGAATGGAGGATCCGTCAAAACCGGACCCTTCTTTAAATAAGTCTAAGGATAATTCGGAGGTGGGAATGGAGAAATGTTGCCATGTCCCGACCAAATCGACAAACTTGATGTCCACCATTTCGACCTTATTTTTTTTCGCAAAATCCAACACTTCTTTCGGGGTCATTCAATTGCCTCCTTCTTCTTAAAACATTCGCTTTAAAAACTCAGGTGAATAGACTGAAGGCCAAAGGTTTGTCGGGTATTATGAGTGCCAGTCTTCAGCCTAAATATCTGAGTCGTTACCAATCGTTTACAAAAAACAAAATCCTTGTTTACGGCAGCCTGGAGAAAAACACTATTCATCTCTTTCAGGAATAGGCTCGCTCACTATGTTGACTGAGATCCAAGCCCATTTCTTCATCCTGTGGTGAGATGCGAAGTCCAACTGTCCAATCGACAATTTTCAGAATGATGTATGTCCCCACCACGGAAAACGCTAAGGTTACCAAAGCCAGAAAGACTTGTATACCGAATTGGCCTGCGTCTCCAAAAAACAGCCCGGTCGCACCAATAGAGGCAAAAAGGCCCGTCGCCAATATTCCTATAAAACCTCCGACGCCATGAATGCCCACAACATCTAAAGAATCATCATAACCCAACTTCGTTTTCCATACGACCGCGACATAACAGAGCGTTCCGGCCACTAAGCCTATGATCATGGCGGACATGGGCCCGACAAACCCCGCCGCAGGGGTAATGGTGGCTAAGCCGGCGATAATACCACTCGCTATTCCTAACACTGTTGGTTTTCCTCGATGCACCCATTCGGCGACCATCCAGCTTAATCCACCGGCTGATGCCGCAATATGCGTGGCAATGAACGCGACACCAGCACCGCCATTCGCCCCTAACGCACTACCCGCATTAAATCCGAACCACCCAAACCACAACAAACCAGTTCCCAACACAGTCATGGGTAAATTATGGGGTGGCATCGGTTCTTTTCCAAACCCTTTGCGCTTTCCTAATACGATCGCACACACCAAGGCTCCGAACCCGGAACTAATATGCACGACAGCTCCACCAGCAAAATCCAATGCCCCCATTTGCCCTAACCAGCCGCCGCCCCACACCCAATGGGCTAACGGAGAATAAATACATAAGGACCACAAGACCGAGAATAGAAGTAGCGCTTTAAATTTCATGCGTTCGGCAAAGCTGCCCGTGATGAGGGCAACCGTAATGGCAGCAAACATCAGTTGAAACACCATGAAGACTTGATGAGGAATGGTTGAAGCATAATCGGGACTGGGTTCTGAACCGACGCCTTGTAACCCTACCCACTCCAAGCTCCCAATTACTCCGCCAATATCCGGACCAAAAGCCAAGCTATACCCACAGATAACCCAAACCAAAGTAATTAAACACAGGATGACGGCCGTGTGCATTATGGTTCCTAACACATTTTTACTACGTACTAATCCTCCATAGAATAACGCCAACCCGGGAAGCATCATGCACAACACAAATGCAGAGGAGACTAAAATCCAGGCCGTGTCGCCTGTATCAATTTGTAGCGCGCCTCCTTCCTCCGCAAAAGCAACAGACCACTCCCCCATTCCGATCACTAGTGCGATCAGTAGGCCAAGCTTCATGAGCGAGGTGAATAGCTTCATAGTACCTCCTTCACAACAACACGCATGTCATAAATGTATGTGATGAATAAAAAATCAAACCGCGCCTTCTCCCGTTTCTCCTGTTCGAATGCGAATAATGTTCTGCAAATCAAACACAAAAATCTTGCCGTCTCCAATGCTTCCCGTTTTGGCAGCACGCGTGATCGCTTCCAAGGCTTCGTTCACGCGATCATCTGCCACCGCAATGTCCAATTTAATTTTCGGAACGAACTCAATCTGGTATTCCGTCCCACGATAGGTCTCTTTATGCCCTTTTTGTCGGCCAAACCCTTTGACCTCAGTCACGGTCATGCCCTGGATACCCAATTCGATAAGCGCTTCTTTGACTTCATCAAGTTTGAACGGTTTAATAATGGCTTGAATAAGTTTCATAGGGATCGTCCCTCCATTAGATTAAGGCACTCTATAATTTGTACACACCTCTGACCCATGAGATCCTAGTATATTGTCAAACACGGCATGATAGACCATGCGTTTTTTATCCGTAGGCTCGTTCGCTATGCTGCGTGAGGTCTAACCCGAGGACTTCTTCTTCGTGACTCACGCGCAAGCCCACCACACTATCCACAATTTTTAGAATGACGAATGTTCCTACTCCAACAAAAACCCATGTCGCCCCGACACCGATGGCTTGAATCAATACTTGGCCTGGATTCCCGAAAAAAAGCCCGGTTCCTCCACCGACGCTGGCAAACAACCCTGTGGCCAGCGCCCCCCATGTGCCGCCGATGCCATGAATGCCAAGCACATCCAAAGCATCATCATAGCCCATCTTGTTTTTCAAAAATACTCCAAGATAACATATGACACCACCGCCTAATCCAATAAGAATCGCGGAAACAGGCCCGACAAAACCGGCAGCAGGCGTTATGGCAACCAAACCAGCTACGGCACCGCTAGCTGCGCCGAGCATGGTAGGTTTTCCTCGATAGCCCCATTCCACGCCCAACCAGGCTAAGGCTCCGGCTGCCGCTGCGACTTGCGTGGCCACAAAAGCGCTTGCGGCAATACCATCAGCAGCTAATGCGCTTCCGGCATTAAATCCAAACCAGCCAACCCATAACAGCCCCGCGCCAATCATAGTAAACGGAAGGTTATGGGGACTCATATTCTCGGTCCCATATCCCTTTCGCTTTCCTAGCACAAGTGCACACGTTAACGCGGCAACACCGGAACTGATATGCACGACAGTGCCACCCGCAAAATCCAAATCACCAAGCTCGGCTAACCATCCACCGCCCCATACCCAATGAGCCAGCGGCGCATAGATACATGTGACCCAGAGAACGGCAAATAGCACAAACGCAGAGAATTTCATGCGTTCGGCGATGGCCCCGCTGATCAGGGCCACCGTAATGCCCGCAAACATTAACTGAAAGACCATGAATGCGGAATGCGGAATGGTAGACCCTTCTGAAGGTTCAGGCCCGACTCCCGCTAACCCCACAAAATCCAGATTACCAACAATTCCCCCAACATCGGGTCCGAAAGCCAGGCTATACCCCCAAAATACCCACACCACACTGACGAGACAAATCGCAATAAAACTATGCATCATGGTGCTAAGGACATTTTTACTCCTAACCATGCCCCCATAAAACAAGGCCAAGCCGGGAACAATCATGGCCAGAACAAGAGCGGATGAGGTCAAGACCCAACTCGTATCTCCAGCGCTGATTTGCGGAGTGCCCCCTGAATCCTGGGCATAGACGCCGGGAACCACACCCCCTACAACGAATAACCAAAACATTGTTATCAAAAATATTCGGTTTCGAAACAAAGAAATCATGTCTCTCTCCTCAAGTTAGATGAACCACCGCGCTGCACACAGCGAGATATCAAATTCCAAATATTCTCATTTGCACGCTGTAAGCCGCGGGGAATGAGGCCTTCAATTGATTAAAATAGATAAATAACCTCTAGGGCGAGGGTTTGTTGATTGTCCACCGCCTTGGTCCCCTGGAAGAAGGTTTTTTGATCGGATTGATCATGCCGGAACTCCACACGTGTGACCAGGAATGGAACCGGTTTGTATTGAAGCGTATAGGTCATTTCCCATAATGTCTGCCCTGCAAATCCAGCAACAGGTGCACATGACCCGGCTTTCCCGGTCCCCTTCGTTCCCCCGCCAAAGCAGGAGAAAGCCCCGGAGGCATCTTCAAAGATTTCACCGCGCAGTCTTACACCCCATTTCTCAGTAAAATCATGGATGAGATATCCCGCAAATCCATTCCAACGAGCGTTGCGCCCGTTCGCAAACTGATTTTCTTGGTTAGCATAATAGGCCTCTAAGACAATTTCTGTGGAGTCCGTGACCTGAATATCGATAATCCCTCCACCTAACAGTCGACCGGCATCGGCACCTACGGCCCCTTCGTTGGCTGAAAAATATCCATAGACGGTCAATCCCAACCAATCTGTGGGAGATAAGAACAACGCCGACTCGACCCCCTTCGTATTATTACCATCAGAAGCCGTTCCTGCAAAATCATTAATGACACCAACTGATAATCCCACCTGGTCATTAAAATCATAGGATGCACGAATACCAGTCGTGGTAAAGGGCTGTCCAAAACCAAACAACCAGGACCGGGAAAAATTCGGGTTGTAGGGAGATTCGATGACTTCATACCCGATTAACGTATTCATTCGTCCTATTCGAAGATCGAGGCCGTTTCCAACCGGGGCAATGAATTGGGCATAGGCCTCTTGAAAGTCCACATCGTCCCCGCCAAACGATCCACCTGTGAATTCTGCATCTTCGCCAAAGTTGAGTTTGATCCGGAAGCCGGCCGCATCGGCTAATGCTCCTCCCGCTTTCCCCTCTTTCTCCAGCACAATTTGTGCTAATTGAACCCTGAAGGAGTTGGAATCGACGTCGAAGATTCTGTTCTGATTGACCTTACCCGCTGGATTATTAAAGTTTTGGACATAGGATGTATTCACATACCCATACAAATTAAAATCTTCTTTGGATAACACCGCTGCATGACTCACACTGAGGAGCCCGACAACTAACAGCCCCGTAATCACAAACATCACACACAGGTTTTTCATATTCCGCATCATGTCCTCACTCGTTTCGTAAACAGTACATGCCAAACAACCATTC
>QIMB01000137.1 GCA_003233615.1 Nitrospirota bacterium | reverse complement strand
GTGGATTGTTGAGAAGAAAAATTCTGCTGGAATATCGCCGTCGTTTGGAAGCAGGAACCGCAGTTGATGCGTCAGTGAGGCCGTGGTGAGGAACATGGGAACTCGTATATCCCCCCCTTGGGCATCCCTGCAAGTAGTTGGCAGGGGTCTCTTTTTTAGGTTCAACTCTTTACGTTGTCATTCCCGACATGTTTTATCGGGAATCCATCTTACTTTTTCTATCTCATATTCATCTCCCTCGCCCTTTAAGGGTGAGGGTTGGGGTGAGGGTAAAATCGTAACGAGTATTTAGTGGACAATATGTTGCCAATCATTTTTCAGTATTGCCGGGTCTTGGCCCGGCAGCCGATCTACTTTTCTTACGGGAAAAGTAGACAAAACCATGTTGGCAGTGGCATGGCCATCCGGGTGCCCTGCGCGGTTCGCCGACACCGGCGGCGCGCAAACTCGCTACGCTCAGACAATGCGCGCCTTTTCCCCGGTATCGGCTGCACTGCTCGGCCATGCCACAAGGCCAGGTTCTCTTGCACCCCTTGTATATTAGAAATCATGGAATTGGTATCGTACTGAATTCGTCCGTGGGGTGGCAGCCTGATTACCCTGAGGGCATGAACAGCCCGTGGGAGAGCGCTTGGCGTCACCCCTCTTTTTCTGTTAACCCGAACAGTTGCTGGGGCCATTGTGAGCTCGCATTGGCAAGGTAGGGAGAGAGAAATGCCTGGACCGGAGACCTGTATTATTGGAATTGATGTGAGCAAAGCCCAATTGGATGTTGCCGTGAGTCCTTCCGGGGAAATGACTGGATTTGCGAACACGGATAAGGGCATCGAGGAGTTAGTGGCCTGGGCCAAGAGCGTCCAGCCGCGTCTCATTGTCTTAGAGGCCACCGGGGGACTAGAAATGCTGGCGACCGGTCGGCTCACGGCAGCCGACTTCCCAGTGGCGGTGGTCAACCCTCGCCAGGTGCGGGATTTTGCGAAAGCCACGGGGCGCCTCGCGAAGACGGATCGCATTGATGCCCAGGTGATTGCCCAGTTTGGCCAGGCCATCAAGCCCGTGCCGCGGGCACTCAAGGATGAGGAACCCCAGCGGTTCAGTGCCTTATTGGTCCGTTGTCGCCAACTTGTCGACATGCTGACGGCGGAGAAAAACCGCTTGCGCCGGGCCCATCTCCGAATCCAGAAGGACGTGAAGCAGCATATCGCCTGGCTAGAAAAACGGATAACCAAGACTGAGGGCGAGTTGGCTGCCGCGATCAAGGCCAGTCCAATCTGGCGAGCCAAGGAGAAGATCTTGACCAGTGCGGGAGGCGTGGGGCCGGTCCTGGCCACAACCCTCCTTTGCCGGTTGCCCGAGCTCGGAGACTTGAATCGCCGGCAGATCAGCGCCTTGGTCGGCGTCTGTCCCTTTAACCGCGACAGCGGCACCATGCGAGGCAAGCGGTCCATCTTTGGAGGGCGGGCTGATGTCCGAGCCGCGTTATCTATGAGTACGTTGGCGGCCACGCGATTTAATCCTCCAATCAAAGCCTTTTACGACCGATTGATCCGTGCAGGGAAGCTCCCGAAAGTGGCCTTAACCGCCTGCATGCGAAAGCTTCTGACAATTTTAAATGCCATGGTGAAAAACCACCAACCATGGCAACCACAAGTACGACACAGTGCTTGACATGGAACACAGTTGCTCTCCCTACCTGGGCGAGGGAAGGGTGAGGGGGGGGGGAGAGACGGACAAATAGGGTACAGATGTAGGATAGAGGTGGGAGATATTCAGGTAAACGGTTTGCCGGAATGAGGGGGGGAGAAGTATTTGAGCGATTTTTTTAAGATGGCCATTGTGGTTCTTGTGATAAGCATGTTGAGTGTTCCCTCTTTGGTGTGGGCGCAGTCGGTGAAGGCGTATGTTGATCGGAATCCGGTTATGGCTGATGAAACGTTTCGGTTATTTGTAGAAGCAGAGGGAATCTCATCTGGCGATACGCCGAATTTGCAAAACCTGGAGAAACATTTTTCGCTGCTGGGAACTAGCCACAGTCGACAAATGAGTATTATCAATGGTCGAACCTCGTCTGTGACGAAATGGGTAACGACGTTGGCCCCTAAACGTACAGGGACGCTGACTATTCCTTCTATTCGCGTTGGGAGTCGTTCAACTCGACCCCTGACGACGAACTCAGCAAGGTAGCGGGAGCGACATCTCAGCGAGATGTGTTCCTGGAAGCGGAAATCGATTCGCACTTTCCCTATGTGCAGGGCCAAGTACTGTTAACTCTTCGCTTAGTAGCCGCAGTTCCCTTGGAGGACGGGAAATTAGATGATCCCGAAATAGAGTGGGGAATGGTCGAACGTGTGGGGAAAGATACGTCGTATGAAACGATTCGAGAAGGTCGTCGCTATCAGGTTACGGAGCGTCGCTATGTCATTACGCCTCAGAAAGCCGGAGCTCAGATCATTCCCCCTGTTTTGCTGACTGGATCAATTCCAGATGACCGATCTCGACGTTCTACGCTAGAAGAATTCTTTGGACATCGTAGACGGAACCAAGGCGGTGGTCCTTTTCTACAGTTGTTTCCAACGACCCGGCTGATTCATATCCGTAGCCCTCAAGTGTCGCTCACGGTCAAGAATATCCCTGCTGCTGCCAAAGGGAAGGTGTGGCTACCGGCTAGAGTATTCACGATCAAGGAAAGTTGGTCAGCGGATACTGCAAATATCCACATGAATGAGTCCCTTACGAGAACTGTGGTCATGAGTGCGAAGGGATTGCGTGGAGAGCAATTGCCAGAGTTGCCAGTACAAGATTATGGATCGATCAAAACATATCCGGACAAGCCTCAGACCACCACGGGGTTTGATGGAACGTGGATAGTGGGAACTCGAGAAGAGAAGTATGCGTTTGTTCCCACACAACCTGGTTCCGTGACCGTTCCGAGCATTCGCATTCCATGGTGGAATATTGATTCCGGTCAATGGGAGACAGCTGAATTACCTTCAAGGACATTGCGGGTACAAGGTGACCTACCGACGCAATTGGCAGAGATTCCACAGCAAAGACAGAATCAATTGTCTCGCATTACCCAGCCAGGAACGAATGCCACAGATCGTATACGTGATGAATCTCATCAAGCTCCCATGATATTCGGGTATCGCCAAGGGTCTTGGATTATGGGAGGATTGATAGGAGTGTGGATTATGACGCTCGTTGGTTGGTGGTGGGATCGGCGAGGGCGAAAGAATTCGAATAAGAACGTTGCGGAGACGAAGGCCAAGAAGTTCTCAGAATCCGAGCGGCACGCGATACAAGCAGTCAAAACCGCTTCTCTCGAGCAGTCGGCTGTAAAAACACGTCATGCCTTATTAAGTTGGGCATCAATGAAACGCCAGGGAAAACCGTGTTTGACCTTAGCGGCAGTGGCGCGCACATTGGCAGCCCCTGTTCCAAATAATACAGATGTGAAAGAAGCCATTTGGAACTTGGATCGAACCTTGTATACTACAAAAGAACATCAACTGTGGGATGGCCAGCGTTTTTGGGAAACTATCCAGCCAGCCATGACTGCAAAACCTCATAAGAAAAAGAACACCAGCAAATCATTGCCGGAGTTATATCTGCATAGTTGAAGATTCTTGGCCTGACTGTGAGTTGGAAGACAATACATATTGAGCCCGGTGGGAAATAGGGCGCATGCTGTTATTTATGCACTTAGATAGCCTTGGGAGGGCGTTTGATAAGTTTGCCCTAGGCGCTTTGGCCTCATGCAGGCTAAATTCCGCCGAAGGGCTCACCGCAGCTGTAGCCTAAAAGCCGTTTGCCCTGAGGTTTTTCATCCGACGCGGCACGTGTCCTGGCTCCCTTCTCTTGACCTTCTTTTATTACATTGATCCACATACCACGACTCATATAACTATCGTTCTCCGTGACAATCTATCAGGGTGGGGCTATACTCGCGGACGGTTTTTGATGAGTGAAACGGTTCCTATTCATCATTTTTCTGTTCTTAGATTGGAGGAATGTAAAGTGGGGCGCGTGGGGAATTCAAAGAAGAAAAAGGCTGTTGAAGGCAAGGTGGTATGCAAGCGACCCCTGGCTTCCGTTGTGGACATTTTTTGTGGGGCTGGAGGGTTGTCTCACGGCTTCCGCCAAGGGGGCTTTGAGATCGTTGGTGGCATTGATATCGACGAGGATTGCCGGTACGCATTCGAGCAGAATAACGATGCTCCTTTCATACGACGCGATGTTGCATCGTTGAAGGCGAATGAGATTAATGGTCTGTTTACGCCGGGGAAGCCGCGTATTCTCGTCGGATGCGCGCCGTGCCAGCCATTCTCGACTTACAACCAGAAGAACGAGGATCCTAAATGGCAACTACTCCGCCAATTTGGCAATCTCGTCGACAAGGTTCGCCCTGACGTGCTTTCAATGGAAAACGTGCCTCGTCTGCTAGTGTTCAAAGATGGCTCGACCTTCAAGCGATTTGTCAAACAGTTGCGTGATGCCGAATATCATGTCGTCTGGGATGTGCTCTATGGCCCTGACTTTGGATTGGCACAGACGCGATCGCGGCTGGTACTTCTCGCATCGAAACTTGGCCCTATCAAGCTACCTCGTGCCACGCATTATGGAAAGCATCGCACCGTACGCGATGAAATCGGCAATCTTTGCCCATTGATTCACGGCGGAGTCGATGACTCTGATACTCTACACAGAGCGAGCCGTCTTTCCGAGATCAACGTTCGGCGAATTACGTCTGCCAAGCCTGGGGGCACGTGGAGAGATTGGGCGCCACGGCTCATCGCCGATTGCCACAAGGTGGAGACGGGCAAGGGATACTCTTCTGTCTATGGACGCATGGAGTGGGACGAGCCTTCACCTACCATCACTACGCAGTTCTTCGGCTTCGGAAATGGCCGCTTCGGCCATCCAGACCAGGACCGTGCGCTATCGCTGCGCGAAGGCGCGCTTCTGCAAGGCTTCCCGATAGACTACGAATTTATCGCCCCTGGCACGCCCGTTCAATTCAAGAAGATAGGACGACTGATCGGGAACGCCGTTCCGGTCAAACTCGCCGCTGCCATTGCGAATTCGGTTAATAAGCACCTCAAGGAAACTCAATGAGGCAGACTCGCGAGCTTGTTATGAGCATCGACCTCAATGCCTTAGAGCATTTAGGAATTAATCTCTACAGCAACATTCCTGCAGTCCTATCCGAGATTGTCGCTAACGCATGGGATGCAGACGCGCAAAAGGTCACAGTAACAGTCGATAAGGCCAAGGAGACGATCACCATTGAAGACGGCGGCACGGGGATGGACCGTAATGGAGTTATCGACCGATTTCTGAGAGTCGGATTCAAGCGGAGAGAAGTCCTGGGTGAAGACACGCCCGGTGGACGAAAACCTATGGGGCGCAAAGGAATCGGGAAGTTGTCTATCTTTTCCATCGCTCAGATCGCCGAGGTTTATACTATCAAAGGCAGAGAACGTACTGCGTTCAAGATGGATAGAGAGGTCATTCGCGCGGCGATTTCCGGGAAAACGCAAAAACCCTACAAACCCGAAGAACTCCAAACCTGGCCTTCCGATCTCAAGAAGGGAACACGGATTACCCTATCTGGCCTGTCCAAATCGCTTTCCGGCATGACGGTACAAGGCCTGAAACGGCGCGTCGCGCGGCGATTCGCAGTGATTGGCTCGAAGTTTAACTTCACTGTTACCGTGAACGGCGAGGCGATCGGGCCCAAGGACCGCGCATATCATAATGCAATACAGTATCTGTGGTCCTATGGCGCTCAAACCGAGTTTGTGAAATCGTGCAAGAATCTTGAGCGCACCTATGAAGACAGGCTGAAAGCGATCAAAGCTGAGTTGAAGAAATCAAACATTAGCCTTAGCGGATGGATCGGCACGGTCTCAAACCCGAGTCAGTTGAAGGACGAAGAAGGCGACAACCTGAACCGTCTCGCCGTTTTCATGCGCGGAAAGATGGCGCAGGAAGATATCCTTGATGAATTCGGCCAAAAGGAAATCTACGCCGATTACATCATCGGTGAACTGCATTGTGAACAACTGGACCTCGACGACCACGGCGACATCGCAACCAGTAGTCGGCAATCGCTAAAGCAGGATGACCCGCGATTTGAAGCGCTTCGAAGAATCGTCCTTTCCGAACTTCGCCACATAGCTGGGAAGTGGAGCGATTGGCGCCGCTCCGATGGTGCCAAAACAGCAATGGCCGTTCCTGCCGTTTCCACTTGGCTTCAGAATTTGCGGGGTGATACCAAAAAGAAGGCGGAACGTTGGATCGGGCGATTGAACACCATTCGTTCGCCAGACGAGTCCGACAAGAAAGAGCTACTCAAAGCGTCTATCCTCGCCTTCGAAAGTTACAGACGCAAAGAGGAGCTTGATCGCCTAGAAAATATCAAAGACGAGAATCTCGAACAGATTCTTGAGATTTTTCAGAACATAGACGACTTAGAGTTGAGCTACTATGGACAAATCGTCAAACTCAGAATCCAGGTCATTCGCACACTACAGGACAAGCTCAAAGAGAACGATAAGGAACTTGTTCTCCGCGACTATATCTTCGATCATCTGTGGCTTCTTGATCCAGGCTGGGAGCGAGTGAAGGGCTCGGAACATGCAGAAACGCAAGTCAATGAATTCCTGAAGAAAAATTCGGATGCACTGAAAAACGCAGAAAAAAAGGCACGAATCGACATCGGATATAGAACCACAGGCGGCAAACACGTCATCGTCGAATTGAAACGAGCGTCGGTTGCAGTTCCGCTTGATGACCTAACCAAACAGATAAGGAAATACCGGGACGGTGTGAAGAAGATCCTTGAGAAGACAACATTCAAAGCTTGGCCGATTGAGATTATCTGTTTGGTAGGAAAGCCACCACCGGAGTGGAACGATGCGTCAGGCACGGGCCGCCAAGGCGTCATAGACAGCCTCAAGACCGTCGATGCGCGTATCGTCTTCTATGACGAGCTGCTTACGAACGCGCAGCAGGCTTACGGAGACTATCTTGAGGAGCACGTCAAAGTAGATAAGTTGTGGGAAGTGTTCAACGCGATCGACAATTTTGCACCCCCGAGAAAGATAGTGAAGTGATAGGTTGATTGATTCCCTCAGTCATGCACTAACAAGCTGGAAGACATCAGTAATCAACTGGCTCTTTTCGATGAACATAGTTGCCAGTTCAAGGGATGGACGAACAGGCTCATTTGGGGGCAACTACACAATTCCGATTGTGAAGATCAGAATATGAATAAGGAAATGTTATCAACTAAGCAGCTTCGGGTCTTGTTGAAGGCTTTCAAGGAACAGTATGCCGAAGAGTACAATTTGCGTATGCTGGGATATTTTGGCTCTTATGCTCGAAACGAAGCCACGGCGGAGAGCGACGTGGATGTTGTGTTCGAGACCGAAGCGCCGAACCTGTTTCGCACGTCCAGCATGCGTCAGGACTTGGTGGAGTGGCTGGGACGTCCCGTTGACGTCGTGCGCTTACGACGCATGATGAATCCCCGGCTGAAAGCCCGCATTCAAAAGGAAACCGTCTATGTATGACCGGGAGCTGCTGGTCGAAAGGCTGGAAACCGTCCTGGAAGCGCTGGAGCGTATCCCTCGCCGTTTCCAGGGTATGTTCATGTCCAGAAGACTTTCGTGCGAGCGTGGGTGGCATTGACCGCATGGACGCTATCTGTATGATTCTGATCGCTGCCGGTGAGGAGTTTAAAAAGATCGATCGGCAAACAGAAGGCAAACTGTTCAGCCGCTACCCCTTCGATTGGCGCGGAGCGATTGGTGTGCGGGACGTGATGGCGCATGGCTATTTTGACGTGGATACCGAGGAGTTGTTCAATATCTGTCGCGACGATGTGCCCAGCCTGCTCGAAACCCTTCGCACGATGATTAAGGATATCGAATGTGGCACTGCATAAAGACTTCCCTCAATCGCCCTATGCCATCATCGACTCGAACCTCTGCCGATTTCCGGAGGATGATGGTCTGTGCGAGATCAGCAGGGACGGCAACCTGGACAAGATTGAAAGACGATAAGCAAAGGACGAACACCAGAAGCCGTGAAAGGAAGCCACAGGTAAGCGTGTTTGTTGTATCTCCATTGTAGAAAAGACAAAATGGGGGTACGATCAGATCCATGGGGGGCATCTACTGCGGATCTCAAATCATGAAATTCTTACGATAAGAGGGTATCAATGACAACCATGGTGGAGATTGAAAATTTACGCAAAACATTTGGACCGATCGTTGCGGTTGATGGTGTGTCCTTCAGCGTCGGTAAGGGTGAGGTTCTTGGATTTCTGGGACCGAATGGAGCCGGGAAATCAACGACGATGAAAATGATTACCGGGTTTCTGACTCCGACGAGCGGCACTGTTCGGGTCTGCGGCCATGATGTTCAGAAGGAGGCTCTTGCCGCCAAAACACGTATTGGGTATCTACCCGAAGGGGCTCCGGCCTATCATGATATGGATATGACGCCGGCGTCCTTTTTGACCTTCATTGGAGAAATGCGTGGTTTTCGCGGTGATACTCTGAAACGCTCGGTGTCCAAGACTGTAGAAAAAGTGAATCTAGAATCGGTACTCGATCAACCGATTGAAACATTGTCGAAGGGCTTTAAGCGGCGCGTGGGTCTCGCGCAAGCCATTTTACATGATCCTGACGTGTTGGTATTGGACGAACCAACCGATGGCTTGGATCCCAACCAAAAACACGAAGTTCGAACTCTCATTCGAGCCATGGCTCAAGAGAAAGCCATTATTCTGTCGACGCATATTTTAGAAGAAGTCCATGCCGTCTGTTCTCGAGCGATGATTATTGCCAAAGGCAAAGTAGTGTTTGATGGCACACCGGCGGAGTTTGAAGAACAAGCCCCTATGCATAATACCGTTCTGATAACTGTACGTGGGGTGGAAACTGCTATTGCTCAGGAGCGATTCATGACGGTCACGGGCGTCAACAAAGTAGAAGACCTAGGTAAGGATGGAGAGCTTGTGCGATTGAGGATTTATCCAGACGAGGGTCAATGGACTCTCCCTCATATCAGCCAATTTGCTCGAGAACAGGGATGGGACGTTCAGGAATTGTATCAGGATCGCGGGCAATTAGATGATGTCTTTCGTCTCCTAACGACACCGCAACAAGCCCTCTCGTAAGAGGATGAGATCCAGTTACGTCAGCAAGGAGGTATTGTGGGACGCATTCAAGTTATATTTAAGCGGGAACTAGCAAGCTATTTCTCCACGCCAATTGCAGCGGTGTTCATCGTGATCTTTCTCATGCTCAGTGGAGCCTTTACCTTTTACTTGGGTAATTATTTTGCACGCGGACAAGCGGATCTCATCCCATTTTTCGATTTTCATCCATGGCTGTATCTCGTACTCATTCCAGCGCTGGCCATGCGATTGTGGGCTGAAGAACGACGCTCGGGCACGATAGAACTGTTGCTCACTCTGCCGGTGACGATGTGGGAAGCCGTGTTAGGAAAATTTTTGGCAGCCTGGTGTTTCACTGGCGTGGCGTTGGCCATGACGTTTCCCATGTGGATTACTGTGAATCTTCTCGGAGAGCCCGATAATGGTGTGATCTTTGCCAGCTACATAGGCAGTCTGCTGATGGCTGGTGGTTTTTTATCGATTGGATCGTGTATTTCAGCGCTGACAAAAAATCAGGTCATCGCGTTTGTGGTGAGCGTGGTGATTTGTTTGGGGTTTATCTTAAGCGGCTTTCCGATGGTCTTGGATATCTTTGGATGGGCGCCGCAATTTCTTCTCAGCGCGGTCAGCTCCTTTAGTTTTTTGGCGCATTTTGAATCCATTAGCAAAGGCGTGTTGGACTTACGAGACATCCTGTATTTCTTCTCGCTCATGGCCTTTTGGTTATTTGCGACGGTCACCGTCATTGATATGAAAAAAGCCGAATAGGAGAAGAGGAAAGCCCATGGTTGTTGAGAGCATTGGTCAATTCGAGAGGAATGTATGAATACACGATTGTTGACAGGAACCGGGATTGCGTTGGCAGCCGTATTATTTGGGGCATTCAATATGATGAGTAACGCGGCCTTACGTTCTGCCCGTTTTGATTTAACTGAGCATAAACTCTATACCTTGTCCGAAGGCACAAAAAACGTGCTGCGTACTTTAGATGAGCCGATCACGGTGCGGTTTTATTTGTCCAAAAAACTCGCGACCAGCTTACCGGGCGTAAAAGGGTATGCCACGCGAGTTGAGGAAATGTTGGAGGAATATGCCCAATTGGCCGGGAGCCAATTGTTGTTGCAGGTAATGGACCCGGAACCGTTTTCCGAAGAAGAGGATCGTGCTGTGGCCTATGGTCTGCGTGGCATTCCATTAGGTAACGGGAGCACACAATTTTATTTTGGGTTGGCGGGAACCAGTTCAACTGATGACTTGGAGGTGATTCCTTTTTTTCAACACGAACGAGAAGAGTTTCTAGAATATGATTTGACGAAACTGATTCATTCTTTAGCCAATCCAAAGAAGAAAGTCTTAGGGTTGCTTAGCTCATTGCCAATCGATGGGGCGGTGTCCCCGTCTTTTATGCCGCAGTCTGGTGGGATTCCGCCTTGGTTAATTGTGACACACATTGAACAGATGTTTGAAATTACAAAGATTGAATCGACCGCAACCACTATACCTGAAAACGTCAGTGTCTTAATGATTGTGCATCCCAAAGCACTAGGTGATGCCACCCTCTATGCGATTGACCAGTTTGTGCTACAAGGTGGCCATGCCATGATTTTTGTGGACCCACTGGCCGAATCCGACCGCGGGGGAGCCAATCCCATGAATCCCATGGGTGGTGGCGCACCACAGAATTCAGATCTTCCGAAGTTGTTTGAAGCGTGGGGCTTAGAAATGGTACAGGGCAAAGTATTGGGGGACTTGCCTCTGGCCAAGAAGGTGCAAATTCAACAACAGACACGGATGCAAGTTATCGATTACCCCGTGTGGATAGATTTTCGTCAGGAACATTTTAGTCAGGACGATGTCGTGACTGCGCAAGTGCCGACGATCACCATCGCATCTGCTGGTATCTTACAAAAAAAGGGCGACGTGGGAACAGAACTCACCCCATTGATCCAATCTGATGAAGCTGCGATGAAAATCGACGCCTCACTCCTGTCGTTCATGCCAGATCTTGCGAACATCCTGCGCAGCTACAAACCAGAAGGCGAAAAAATGATCGTCGCAGCTCGAGTGACGGGAAGAGTGAAGACGGCGTTTCCCGATGGGAAACCCAAAGAGCCCGAGAAAGACGGAGATGACAACTCCGCACCTGCAATTGATTCCGATGACACGCCATCTCAACCGCACCTTGCTGAATCGAAAGATTCCATCAATATCATTGTTGTTGCAGATACCGATATCCTGCAGGACAAATTTTGGGCTCAAGTGCAAAACTTCTTTGGGCAACGGATTGGCATTCCGACCTCCGGCAATGGGACGTTTGTGACCAATGCACTGGATAACCTTACCGGGAGTAATGATCTGATTAGCGTGAGAAGTCGTGCAGGCTATTCCCGTCCTTTCACTCTTCTACGTGCCCTGCAGCAAGATGCGGAACAGCAATTCCGTGAGAAAGAACAAGCGCTTCAAGAACGTCTGAAAGCAACAGAAAAAAAGCTACAGGAATTGCAGAGTCAAAAGTCAGAAGGCAGTGCCATGATTATGAGTCTTGAACAGCAAAAAGCCATGGGCACCTTCCGACAGGACCTGGTACAAGTGCGGAAGGAATTGCGGAGTGTCCAACATGAACTGGGGAAGAGTTGGGTGAAGTTCGTGAACATTGGTCTTGTGCCGATACTGATTGGTATTGCCGGAGTATGGATCAGTTCTTCGCGCTTTCGAAAAAAATCCGCGTAGGTGCCGATCATCTCTCGTCCATTTTTTTGAGACCACTCATTAATATTCAACAGATATTGTATTTAAACTTTCACCTTAGACAATGTAAAACTCCCTCGCCCTTCCAGGGAGAGGGTTGGGGTGAGGGTGAAGGCGTATTGAACAAGGAATCCTCTATAGTCAAAGGAACCGTATGAAGTCGAAAACACTAGGCTTATTGGCTGGTATGACCATCGCGGGAGTTTTGTTGGCAGTATTTGCTAACCGTGAA
>QIMB01000114.1 GCA_003233615.1 Nitrospirota bacterium | reverse complement strand
CGGGAGTGGGGTTTCGAGGGATTGTGCGGCCGAATGTCGTCAGCCGGGTAGATTGGGGATATAGCAAGGACGGTGGAGCAGTCTTTGCCGGGCTGGATTATCCGTTTTGATTATTCGCCAAGGTAGAAGCATTGTGAATCCTTATAATAAGGTGATATGGGTGTTCGTCATCGGACTGAGTGTAGGGGGGGTCGGTTGGCCAGGATGGGGTTGGAGTGATGACACCAAGAGTTTCGATTCGCCCGATGGTCTGGAGCGGGAGCTACAATATTTATTGTCCACTGGTATGGCCCAATCTGAAGATCCGACTGTGTTGCGGCGTTTGTCGAGCCTGTATTTGGACTTAGGGTATGGGTTGTATGTTGATCGGAAACAACAATTGGCTGCTTTTCAAGAGGGAGCTCGATTGGCGAAAAAAGCGTTGGAACAACACGAGTCTTCAGTTGATGCCCATTTTCTGTATGCTGCCAATCTTGGTAAGGCCGTCCAGTTGGAAGGCTTGGTAGCATCGGCGTTTGCTCTACAGACGTTAAGAAATCATGTGAATCGAGTATTGGCACTTGATCAGGAGCATGCTCCCGCTCATCATATGCTAGGACTCATGTATGAGGAATTGCCATGGTTATTAGGCGGCGATTCAGAGGCTGCAGGTGAGCACCTCAAAAAAGCCATATCTCTTGATGTGTACTATGCTCCTGCTCGACTGGATCTTGGAAAGTGGTATATGAAACATGGGCGTCCTCAGTATGCGACCAAGGAATTCATCAGGGTACTTTCAACACCTCCTCTCAAGAAGCGGTGGATCTGGGAACGTATTCACAAACCACAAGCGCAAATTCTTTTGCAACAGATACGTGATTCTGAACACCCTGGTCCCCTAGAGTGAAGAACGTTCCACGCGATAACTCTAATATAGTTTTTTCATATGGAAATGCACCAACGCTCAATGGCCTGGAACCTGATCGACGCTATCTGATGGACTCCGTTTTAGCTCTGCGTCAGAATGATACTCGTCTTCCTCCCTGCGTAACGGAGCTTCATGTATTGCAACCATTGACAATCTATGCAGCACGAAGGTCAGTGCCACCTCGCAGGCTGAACACCTTTCATTACCGAACGATAATTGGCATGTATTGACACTTTGCTATTCCTTCGGTATTTTCGTTCGTTTTTGGTTGAGCCAAATAGACCGTATTATTGTGGTTTCCTCACGCTTGAAGATCAACAGATGAAGACGAGCAATAATCCACCTTCCCCTCCCCCTGTTCTTCCTCCCACAGTTCATTCGCAATTGCCAACGGAGGATTTAGCCATACGTTTAGCCACGCGGGCGCTCTTGAACTTGCAGCATGAAGAGGGGTATTGGCGCTTCAACTTGGAATCAGATCCAGGAATGTCAGCTGATTATATCCTCATGATGCATTATATGGATGACATTGATACGGAACTTCAGGCAAAGATTGCCATATACCTTCGTGAACATCAGTCTTCAGATGGAGGTTGGCCTCTGTATTACGGAGGGTCTTCTGATATCAGTTGTGCAATAAAAGTCTACTATGCCCTTAAGCTTACTGGTGACCATCACGATCTTCCACATATGAAAAAAGCGCGGGAGATGATTCTTTCCAAGGGTGGGGCTGCCTTTTCTAGCGTATTTGTCAAGATCACTCTTGCCTTATTTCGACAAATTTCCTGGGAAGAGGTGCCGTTCCTTCCCGTCGAAATCATGCTGCTACCACGTTGGTTTCCTTTCCATATCCAAAAGGTGTCCTATTGGTCGCGTACGGTGATGGTTCCTCTTTGTATCTTATGTACACTGAAACCCCATGCAAAGAATCCTCGTGACATAGGGGTTGCCGAATTGTTTGGCAACCGATCGGATCAGGTGAAGGCCAGTCACAGTAGGCTCTCACTGCTGAGCCGATTATTCCTGGCTCTGGATTGGAGTGGCAAACGATTGGAACGTTTCATCCCAGGGTGGATACGGCAGCGTGCATTGAAGAAAGCTGAAGGTTGGATCGTGGAGCGTTTGAATGGAACCGGGGGCTTAGGCGCAATCATTCCGGCGATGATCGGTGCCTATGAGGTGTTGGATTGTCTGGGCTATCCATCAGATCATCCACATAGAATAACCGCAAAACGGGCTTTGGAAGGGTTATTGGTGATTGGTGATCGGTCAGCATGGTGTCAGACATGTCTCTCGCCTGTTTGGGATACTGGCTTATCATGCCTCGCTCTTCAAGAGGTGAATGCCCGTGAAGATTTTCCAGAGGTGACGGTCGCACTTCGTTGGTTGCAACACAAACAGCTTCTTGATGACCCTGGTGATTGGCGCGAGTATCGTCCTCAATTAAAGGGTGGTGGATGGGCCTTTGAATTTCAAAACAATTATTACCCTGATCTAGATGACACGGCAGCGGTTGCATATGCCATGTATCAGGCTAATGATCCCTGTTTTCAGCATTCAATTCAGCGTGCGGTTGACTGGCTTGTGGGCATGCAATCCCGAAACGGAGGCTTTGCCTCTTACGATGCTGATAACACGTATTATTACCTCAATGAAATACCCTTTGCTGACCATGGGGCGTTGTTGGATCCTCCCACGAGTGATGTCAGCGCCAGGTGTTTGCTACTCTTGAGTGTGGTAGAAGGAGAATCTCCACTAAATCAGCGAGCCAGACAGGCATGTCTATCCTATCTCTTGAAAGAGCAGACGGCTGAAGGTTCCTGGTGGGGACGATGGGGGACTAACTACATCTATGGGACGTGGTCGGTTCTTATGGCGTTGGAACGTGTTGGTGAATCGTCTGAGACTCCCTCTGTTCAGCGTGCCGTGCATTGGCTTAAACGAGTCCAACGGAAAGATGGGGGCTGGGGAGAGGACAATGATTCCTATTGGGATGAGAATCGCCAAGGACAGGGTTATGCCAGCACGTCGTATCAAACCGCATGGGCTCTTTTAGGACTCATGTCAGCCAGGGAAGTTCAGAGTGCTGAGGTGCGAAAAGGTATCAATTACCTTCTTCGTACCCAGAAGGGTGATGGATTGTGGAAGGACGACTGGTTTTCTGCTCCAGGCTTTCCCCGCGTTCTGTATCTCAAGTATGGTGGGTATGATAAATATTTTCCACTATGGGCATTGGCACGATACCGTAATCTGTGTTCGTAGGGCCCGTGACAAAATAACTTGGACATCTCGCATCCCATCTTAGGGCTATCTTTGAACGGGTCTCAATCGAAAAAACCTCAGTATAGCTGTGCTATGCCTCGGGCTTTTCTCAATCGTTCCGTCCAAATCCAACCCAAATCTGGACGCGATATTGCCAAAGTTATCTTGTCACGGGTCCTAACTCCTATTAGCACATCTATCTCGTCTTGTTTCCCATCCCAATTCTTCTCACGGTGTTCCTTAACCTGGTCTAGCTGGAACTATACAAGAGTACAAGGTCATGAAGCATGAGGCATCAAGCGGCAGGGGAGAAGAAAAGAATCAGGCTACGATACTGGGAAATGCCAATTTTTAAAAAGTAGGATATGTCAAGAATAGCCTGTATCTTTTCAAAACCCGAAAAGTATTCTGGCGAGAATTACCCATGAATCACGTTATGGCATTCCGGCTTCACTTCTGGCGTACTACTGGCGCACCCCTTTGTATATCGAAAACAAGCGAGGTGCGTAACAATGACCATATCGTAAGGGATGTTCTCGGCCCTGTATTCTGAACGACAGATTGCGTATTGCCTATGGCCTCTTCATCATCTGATTGGTTATCCAGAGCACTTGGTCGAGTTGCTGACTGTGTGCATGGCAGGGCGTGGTGGGTTCTGGCCTTGGCGACTGTTGCAACAGTCCTTTCTTTGACCTATGCCTTTCTGCATCTGGGTATCAATACGGACACGACCGAAATGCTCGCAGCCGATGTCCCGTTTCAAGAGGCGCGCGAACAGTATAAAAAAACTTTTCCGCAGAACACAGACTCGATCTTACTTGTCGTGGAGGCTGGTACACCAGAGATGGCGCATGCAGCCGTCAATGCTCTTGATGCCAGATTACGCAAGGAACACAAGCACATCAAGGTGGTCTACACGCCGTTCGGAGGATCATTTTTTGAAAATACGGCTCTTCTGTATCTTGATCTTTCCGAACTTGAACGGCTGGAAAAATCGCTAGCTGAATCCAAATCATTTATTGAAGCTTTGATGCGAGATCAGACGCTCCATGGTGTGTTCACGATGTTGAGTCAGAGTTACACGACAACACATTGGGTCAATGAAACTCTCCTCGATTCTCTTTTTAGAAGAATGGCAGAAAGCATCCAGGCCAGTTTAGCTGGCTTGGATTATGTCCTTGCTTGGCATTCCGTTCTGTTGAAGCAGGACATCAAGGCTTCTCAGACACGGAGATTCATTCTTGTACAACCCCACCTGGACTATCAACAATTACTTCCAGCGGAAACAGCTCTTCAGGCTATTCGCCGTATCATCCAAGAATCGGCTGTCATCGACATTCCAGGAGTGCGTGTCCGTGTGACAGGTGAAGTGGCGCTGGCCCATGAAGAGCTGCAGGTTGTCAGTCAGCGCGCTGGGATTGCTGCGATTTTTGCGCTTGTCCTCGTCTGCTTCTCGCTAACGTTTGCCTTTCGCTCTTGGCGTCTGATGGTCATTACATTGCTGACCTTACTTGTGGGGCTTTCTCTGAGCGCAGGTTTTGCTACCCTGGCCGTAGGGAAACTTAATATTCTGTCCTTAGCGTTTGCCGTGCTCTTTATCGGGCTTGCGGTGGACTATGCGATCCATTTGTGCCTCAGATATCAGGAACTTCTTGGATTGGGGAATGAGCGCTTGCCGGCAATGAGAAAGAGCCTGCAAGAAGTTGGACCTGCGTTAATCTTGTGCGCTGTCACGACCGGGTTAGGTTTCTACACCTTTGTTCCAACAAATTACTCTGGTATGTCAGAGTTAGGTGTCATTTCGGGAACGAGTATGTTCATTGGGCTGGTGGTGTCACTCACTGTGCTGCCAGCTATTTTATTCGTGTTTCCACTCTCGAAAAATGATTGCCGGCCTCCCTCTTCAAACCAAGGATTGACGTCTCTCTATCAATTTCCCATTCGGCATGGACGGACGATTCGGTGGGCTACGATCGCCATTTTTCTTGGCGCGGCCTTTTTGCTCCCTCAGGCAGCATTCGATGGGAATCCCCACAATTTGCGGGACCCGAATGTTGAATCCGTGCAAACGTTGGATGACCTTCTCGAAGACAACACGGGGGCAAGCTGGACTCTTACTCTGCTGCCTTCTGAGGATAAGGTGTCTGACTCTGTTTCCAAGTTTCGCGCACTGGAATCTGTCGAGAAGGTCGTGACGATTCATGATTTCATTCCCACCGAACAATTTGAGAAATTGTTACTGCTTGGAAATCTTATGGAGAAGACGTTTTGGCAAGGATCTGATTCGGGATCTTCCTCCTCTCTGACCGACCAGAATTCCCCTCTACCCGCTATGGAATCTTTTCTGACGACATTGGATGAGCATATTCAGCAGACAGAGCTGGTGGATGCTGAGAGTCCTCCCGTTCGACTCAGAACCGTGATGAGAAACCTGGTTGTGAGGCTTAGGAGCCTGGATCAGGCGTCGCAATCAGATCTTTTTGATCGACTGAACACAAGCCTGCTAGGGTCCATACCGACAAGGCCCGCAAATCTTCAAGCTCTCATGCAGAAGGGGCTGATCTCGCAGAAGGATTTGCCGCAGGAATTAGTTGAACGATGGGTGGGCAAGGATGGCACCTATCGTGTGGAGGTCTATCCTAAAAATGATTTAACCAATTCAATGGCGTTGGAACAGTTTGTCAACGACGTTCGAAGTATTACCTCGGACGTGACGGGTCTACCTGTCGTATACGTGGATGGAGGCACTGAGGTGGCCGGGGCTTTTAAACAGGCGTTTGTTTCGGCGTTGCTGGTGATCGTCGTTATCTTGGCTCTCGTCCTTCGAAATCTGCGGGATGTTCTGTTGGTGATTCTTCCGTTGAGTCTGGCGGCGATGTGCCTTGTAGGTTATACGGTCATCTTTAGTCTGCCGTTTAATTATGCCAATGTCATTGCTCTTCCGTTAATTTTTGGTCTTGGTGCGGATAGCGGTATTCATATTGTTGAACGAATGCGGCGAAGGCCTGCACAATGTGAGGCATTTCTGCGGTCTGGAACCATACGGGGTGTGTTCTTCAGCAGTCTCACTACTATGTTAAGTTTTAGTAATTTGGCCTATACCTCACATGTTGGTATCGCGAGTATGGGGCAGCTGTTAACCTTGGGTGTCTTGTTAACCTTGATTGGGTCCTTGGTAGTCTTGCCGGCATTTCTCTATCGCGGAAATATAGGGGCACACCTGCCACGTTATTCCAAAGAAGAGGTCTAGTTGATAGAATCGTCATTGCTCGTAG
>QIMB01000075.1 GCA_003233615.1 Nitrospirota bacterium | reverse complement strand
TCATTACGCTTTCTGTGTGATGAATATCTTAAATGTAAATTAAGCGATTTTTTATGACAACCTGTACGACAACAGTCGCGCTCTGCGAGACACATCATTCTCTTGAGCCTTAGATTTTTTGAAAAGTCGCAACAGACCAAATGGGTCTACTATGGTTTATCAAAACGCCTGCCGTAAAGACTTGGCTCATCTCAACCACAAAAATCGCTCAACGCAGTCTATTTGTACAGTTCCTATGCACATCAATGGCTTGCACAGCTTTTTTGCGCCCAACTGCCCTCTTTAGGTTAAAGAAGGAGTAACGAGAAAAATAGGGGATTGACCTCTCCTGTCGAGAGTGCTTTTTTATACAATTTCCACCTTGTGTCAAAAATGGTATAACCTCTATTCAGAGGAGGACTGCTGTTTATCATTGGAGCCTTGATTCCCTCCAAACGTATTTCAAAGATTGTAAAGCTTGTTGTGAAAAATAGGAATTAACAATTATAAGATCACCCAAGGATTGGCTAAAGAAGGGCTCAGTTCTCGTAATGTTGTCCTACATTTTGATACATTCAATGAAGAGTTTAGTCCTCGGTGTTATGAATAATGCCGTGTTGGCGCAAATATTGCTGTATTCTAAGAAGCGGTGTTCTTTACGAGCAGACAAAGACAAAATAATTATGGTGTTCTGATCAACAAGCCATCATTGTTGTGATCATGCATCTATTAAGAAAAGTTTAGGAGGGAGAATATGAAAACTCTGATGCAGAGTGGAGAAAGAATTCGTTACATGATTATGTCTACAATTTTTGTCGGGATCCTGGGTCTCCTCAGCATCACGTTTTTACGTGTTCAACCACTCGATGCGGAAACCGGTGTCGTGGAGGTAGTTGTTGAAAATGGAATGGTGGATTGGTCCAACGGCGTGATTCGTGCTGTGGGTCTTGGTTTTCCGTCACAAAAAGCGAAGAATGAGGCTCATGCCAAGGCTACAGCTAAACGTGCTGGACGGATTGTGGCCTACCGAAATCTCCTTGAAATCGTGGAAGGTATTCAGATTGATTCGCACACGTTAGTGAAAAATTTCATGGTAGAAAGTGATACCATCAATGCCAAAGTGCAAGGTATGGTGCGTGGTGCTCGAGTGATTGAAACACAATCTATGGAGGATGGCTCCTATGAAGTGACCGTGGAAATGAAATTGTCGGGATCATTTCAAAGAACAGTTCTTCCACCTCGTGAGCGGGAACCCGACCCATTAACCTTTAAGGACAATGTAGTCTCCACAGATAGTGCTGATTCTTCGGATGTTTTGGTGTATACCGGTTTAATTGTTGATGCTCAAGGCTTGCATGTCGAGCAAACGATGTCCCCCAGATTAATCATGGAAGATGGGCGGGTAGTCTATGGGGCGGAATGGGTTGATCCAGAGGTTGCTCAACAGCGAACAGTTGTGGGCTATATTAAAGGTATTCCTAATGCCAAAACACATGAGCGGGTCATTGCGGTTCCCTTAGTGGTGAAGGCTGTACGAGTGGATGCCAATAACCCATCTGACATCGTTATTAATGATGCCGATGCGCAAACGCTTCACCTTACTCCTGAACATATTGCGTTTTTACGGCAAGCAAAGGTTCTGGTTGTGCTGGAATGAATATGGTTGAGTTTAAATTTGAGGATCTACCCTTAGGTGATTGATCAGGGCATTGTGACTGTGACATGTGCCAGTATGATTGGCTTACTTACGAAGGTAATAGGAGAGGGAACATGAGATATAACATTACCTGCACCATCCTAATTTTGGGAGTGCTGTTGTGTGCATTTCCGGAATTCTCTCAAGCATCAGCATCTCGTGAAATTGTTCATGGAAATGCATGTTATGCCTTTGGAGATGAAGAAACACCTAAAATGGCCAAGAAAAAAGCCGAAGCCTTTGCTCGGGAACGAGCCGTTAGCGGATATCAGGTATGGGTGGAATCGTCTTCTCAGGTCAAGGATAATGAACTACAAGAGGAGTTAATTCAGACGATCAGTGCTGGAATGTTGCATAAGGTTTCAATTAATCACGAGGAATGGAAGGGACGAGAAATCTGCATAGAAATTTCTGCGGAGATTGATCCACAGGATATTAGTATGGAAGTGGCCAGAAGGCAAAACCAACAAGCGATCGAGAAAGAAGTGACTTCAGAATCTTTCGACCCTGATCCTGCATTTGGAATACGCCTCTGGTTAAATAAACCGAATGGTCGTTTTGTTGAAGGAGACCAGTTAGTAATTCATGTGGAAGTTGATCGCGATGCGTACTTGAAATTGGATTATTTCCAAGCCAATGGTACGGTTGTTCATTTAGTGCCAAATCTGTTTCGAGGGCAGGCTTTTGTTCAAAAAGGGAAAACCTATGTGTTTGGGGGAGCAGATTCACCTGAACGCTTTATCATTAGCGAGCCCTTTGGTAACGAAGTCATAAAAGCTGTTGCGAGTGTCCTGCCTTTTTTAGAGGAATTGACGCCTAAGGGAAATGTGAGTCAGAGCCAAGCGTATCTTGAGACCCTAAAAAGGGGATTATCTGTTCAACCCGGATTTCGGGGTAGGACTCGTGGTGTGAAAATTACATCTGGTGTCGCTGTGCCCTCTGGCGTGTCTGGTGCATCAGCTTCGTTGTCTACCAGCAGTCAAGCAGTGGCTGACTTCAAGAAGTCTCTTAATAAGTAATGAGATCCTGATATAAAATGCCGAAGAACAATAGAATGAAGAATGCTACTCAAAGAAATGGGATGTCCGTTTTTTTCTTTTTAGAAATTGCCTGATAATTATGTGAGATTGGATGGTAAATCCGAGTAGTGTTGTGGACTGAACATAGCAATAAAAAATTGTAAATGTGTTGATTCTGTATTTAACTGCCTCTTCGTAAGCTGCGCGGAGCCTCAATACCATATTTCTTCATTTTATAATATATCGTTCCTCGGCTCACCTTTAACACCTCTGCAGCTTTAGTCGTATCCCATTGATGTTGTGTTAGTACCTGTACAAGGGCTTGTTTGTTTAGTGTTTCTAATGGGCTGTCTTCTTGATCCCTGTCGGAAGAAAGCCAGGACGCCATATCTTCCAGGAGGGTGGATTTTTCAATACTCCGTGAATGTGGCGCTCGAATGATGGCGCTGTACAGTGTGTTTTCCAGTTGTCGAACGTTACCTGGCCACGAGGCACTTGTGAGTTGTTGAAGGGCATCTTCCGAGATAAGTGGTTCTTGAAGAAGGTTAAGATCAGCAGAAATTTTCTTGATGAAATGATTCACTAATGGAGGAATGTCTTCCTTTCGCTCCCGCAGGGGAGGCAATTCTAATTGGATCACTCGTAAGCGATAATAGAGATCCGGTCGAAATTCTTGCTGGTTGACTGCCTGTTCTAAATCTCGATTTGTGGCAGCAACGACGCGCACATCCACCGTGAATTCTTTGGCGCTCCCAATACGCATAATGGATTTGTTTTGTAGAAAACGCAACAGTTTCGCTTGAGCATTAAAACTCAGTTCCCCAATTTCATCTAAGAAAATTGTTCCCCCTTCTGCTTCTTCAATTTTACCCTTTTTGGTCTGTTGGGCACCGGTAAAGGCCCCTTTTTCATACCCGAATAATTCACTTTCAATGAGATCAACAGGAATGGCTGCGCAATTGATGGGGATAAATGCTTGTTGGTTTCGATCACTGACGGCATGAAGAGCCTGGGCGACTAATTCTTTGCCGGTTCCATGTTCACCACGAATTAAAATTGTGGCTGGACTGTTACCGACATTTTCAATGAGTTGATACAATTTGAGCATAAGTGGGGATTCACCAATCAATCCGGAAAAATGCGACGACAACGCCTGAGACGAATGCGTAGTTGTTGTTGGCGATTGGGGTGCTGATTGTTCCTGTACTGGCGTGGGAATCGGCATTGTTTCTTCTTCCCCTATATTCGCAAACTGGATTTCGAAGGGATAAATCGCGATGCGACAACAGGAAGGTAGGGCAATTGAACCATCAACTCGACGATTGTCGACTAATATCCCATTCCGACTTTTATCGATGAGTGTATTTCTCTCATCAGTATGCTCAATGATGGCTTCTATTCTTGAAACATGGGGATTGGCCAATACGAGATCATTCTCTTCGCTTCGCCCGATTGTTATACGAGTTTTAGCGAAAATTGTTTTTTGAATAACTGCTGAGCCTAAGAAGGTTTTTAATTCAATCATATGGTCACCATTGAATCTTTCCCCATTTTCCATCTTTTTTGGGGATACTCATTGTTGTTTCCGCAAGAATGAAATTTGGTGTACTACGTTCACCTTCGTTGTTCACCAATTGCTCGATAATAAGTTTGGCTTCAGCCTGATTGGTTGAGATCGAGACGATCTGCATATCAACGTCTATTGTTGAATACGTGTTGAACATAAGATCAAGATTGCGTGACCGTGATTCACTCATTGAGGTCGTGAGTTGTAGATGTAAGATATCCTGCTTTTCATAGGCAGTTGTAAAGTCATCTAAGATTCTCATAAGTACTATTCGGTCATACGATTCAGTCAAGGTCACACGGGTTGAGCCTAATTTATCAGATACCGTCTTCCAATTCACCTGTTTCAGATCTTGAAGGTCGTGTTGGATCAATGCAAGAGTGTGACGAATGCGAGATCTTTGCCGGTCTAGCGATGCAGGGAGAGCCGTGGTGGTGAAATTGTCAAACGTTTCTTGAATGGCTGTGTGCTGTTTCTTGAATATGGGAAATTGTTGCGCATATGTGATTGAATATTGTTGAAGCGTGTCTTGGAGGCTTCTAAAGGTTAGCTGTAAGCTGTTGACTTTTTCCTCGATAATGCTTTCTTGGTCATGAGATTTTAGCGAAGTCACTGTGATGGCAAGAGTATCTATTTGCGTCCCGAGACGTTGATGTTCCGATATCGTTAGAGCATGAAACTGTCTAATGAGGATTTGTAGTTTAGAGCTTTCCTGTGACAACTCTGTCAGGTCTCGTTCTATGCCCGCTACTGTCATTGTCTGTTGGGCAAGAATCTCCTTGGTTGTCATGAATAGGGTTTTGGTTTGGCGTGATAGGTCTTGAAACGTTCTCCATGAATCGGGAGGGAAAAGGCTGAGTCGTACTTGGTTATTCTTAAGGATTGTGTCTAGTTTGCCTAAGGGAATTGTTTGAGTAGATTCGAAAGAGTTTCCTGAAATGTTTTGATAGTTTTGCCTCGCCATGTGAAGGACCTGTTCCAATTCTTCCTGCTTGGTCTGTCGTGTAGCATAATGGGTTTGCGCTTTTTGGTAAAGAGTTTGAAATTGTTGGTGTAAACGCATAAGGCGTTGCGTGCTGTTTGGGCTATAAGGATCATCCTTCCCGATTTCTTGGACTCCTTCTTGTAGCGTGGATACTTGTGTCGTGAAATTCACTAGAGAATCTTCAAAGGTCGTGACCACGTCCTCGACTTCTTGATCTAAGGAGTGAATGTCCTTTTGGAGTTCGGTTATGTGTTGTTCGATGGTCGTCGGTGGACTTGAGGGTGGTACGATTGTTTGTGGTTGTGTTGGGATGCTTGCAACGGTTTGACGAGTTTGTGTTATTTGGGAATGTAGGGCGGAGAGCGTCTTTTGCATTTGTTGAAGAGACTGGGAATAGGTTGCTTTGAATGTATTGCGTGCTTTTTCAAGGTTGATTGTTGATACACGTAATTCTTCCTGTTGATCTTGAGTGAGCTTTTCTTGGAAAATCGGCTCAGCCTGTTGTATGGAAGCCATAGCTGCGCTCATGTGTGTATCCAGTACAGATTTTTGCGATTTTTCCAGTTCTCGGCTATTTTGTGTCAGTGCCTTCACTTTTTTTGTTGTTCTCTCGAGCCATTGCTGCGCTTCAGGTGGGTTTGGCGGGAGTGTTGTGTCTGTGATTTTACGATGAAGGGTACGCATAGCTGAGGATAACGATTCGAATTCCTGGCTCATGTTGTTCTGAGCAGTCTCAATACGTCTAGAGGAATTTTCAAAGCTCATAAGCGCTGCGGCAACTCGACGATCTGATTGATCACTCACCTCAATCACGGGAGGTACGTTGTTCGGTTGGGGTGTATCTATTGGTGGTTGGGACATTTTCCACACGATCAGGGCGACAAGTGCGAGGATTCCTATGGCACTCAAAACCAGCTTTCGAGATGGCGATGCAGCGGATGTCTGGGCTTGAGCAGAAGAATCCGAATCCTCCTTGAGTGGAGGCAGATTCGAGGAAAGGTGTGAACGGTTATCAGATTCTGAGTGTAGAGGGAGGGATTGGTGCTGCACTGCTGTGTGGATATGAGGAGGCTCATCTGGCGGAAATGTTGTAGATACTGGAAAGTCGGACGTCATGACAGCCAAAATTTCATTGATATCTGTTAAGCGATTGTCAACGTCTGTTTGCGTCATCTGTATGATGAGATTTTGTAGGTCATCAGGAACATGACGCGGAAATGTTAAAGAGGGGTTTTCTGATCCAAACGCTAATTTCGCCACCAGTGATTGAGCCGGGATACCTTTGTAGGGGGTTTGTCCTGTGAGGAGTTCATACAGAAGAATGCCAACGGCGTACAGATCTGTTTGTGCGCCCACTGATTCGGCTCTGGCTTGTTCCGGTGCCATGTATTCCGGTGTCCCCAGGACGGTTCCATCCATAGTGAGTGACGATTCACTGAATGCTGCAGCTATTCCAAAATCTGTTATTTTTACTTTTCCTCCCGGATTCACCAAAATATTTGCTGGCTTAATATCACGGTGAATAATGCCCATGTCATGCGCATATGCGAGTCCTTGAATGATTTGAGTACTGAGGGCGAGTGCTTCCATTACGGGAAGAGAGCCACGGTGACGAATAATGTGCTTCAGATCATTGCCAGGGAAGTATTCCATGACAATGCAATGGCTACTCTCTTCTTCTTCTACCGACCAAATACGTATGATATTGGGATGATCTAATTTAGCCATAGCCCATGCTTCCCGTAAAAAACGTTTGGCAAAGGCTGGTTCACCACTATATTGAGGGTGGAGGATTTTGATGGCCACATCGCGCCCTAACTTTGTGTCTGTGGCGAGGTAAACTGTTCCCATGCCTCCACAGGCGATCTCTCTTTTCACCACATACTTTTTTGAGAAGATTTTTTCGTTCATGTATATTGAGAATGTAAGAGAATTCTGATTGGCGGAAGTATAACGAAACCCTTAGAGAAAACAAGATATGGGCTTTTAGAGGCAAGGAACGCTATTAGATGAAGAGCGAGACATTGCAGGGATCATACAGACATTATGGTTCGAGCCCTAGAAGGCTCTGCCTCCACGTTGTCATGCTGAGAGCAACGACGAATCTGGCCGAGCGATGGTGAGCGTGGATTGAGCGAGATCCTTCGACTCCGCCGGGCTGCGCTCTGGATGACACGATGAGGAATGGAGCCTCTGAGGGCCTGAGCAACATCGCAGGGCTCGAACCATGAATTCAGTATGATCCCATTTCAGCCCTAAACTGAAAGAGTTCTCACATGTGAGCTCAAGAATAAGAGTTGAGAGAGAAGAGAGGTAAACGAATTACGTTTCGAGGTACAGGCGGAGAGTATTTTCTTGTCCTAACGTGACGTGCCCGGTTTTGCATTCACCGCTGATGGAGCATCTACGTTTAATGGACAGAACCACGGCCGGACTTTCGTCAGATCGATAAATGACATCCTCGATACGAATTTCTACAGCCTTTTCTTGATCTTCCACATCTAAATACTCAGCATCATTCATGAACAACCCCTGGTTAATAGATTATGTGTGTTTACAGGTTTGAGAATAACCAAGAACTGTGCCACGCATGGTTGAACAAGGAAATTCAAAAATACCCTTAAAATGGTGTGTTTGTGGCTAATTATTAGAGAAAGTCACGATTACCCGGCAAGGTCTACCGGTGTGCAGGAAAAAAATGAAGGGCGAAGGGCCGAAAAACGAATCATACAGACATTATGGTTCGAGCCCTAGAAGGCTCTGCCTCTGTAAGCTTCCCCAAATTGTGGACAGATCAAAAGTAGAGCTTTCTGGCACAATGACCCAGGAGGTTCTTATGAAAATCAGTCGATTTAGTGACACGCAAATTATCACGATCTTGAAACAAGCGGAGGGTGGCATCAAAGTCAAAGGCCTCTGTCGGGAGCATGGCAGCAGTGATGCGACCTATTACAATTGGAAGGCAAAGTATGGTGGGCTCGAGGCCTCGGATCTCAAACGACTCAAAGAGGTCGAGGGTGAGTGCCCTGTGTGTCAACCTGCTCCCATACACGAACTGTTTGGGATAACATAGATTTCAGGGCGAGACACAGAGGATAAAGAAGATGCCAAAATCAGTATCAGATCGACCCCCGACAGAGGTTACACCGGAGCCCTCGCTGGAGAAACGGACCCGACGCACATTTACCGCGGAATACAAGCTACGCCTTATCGCCGAAGCCGAAGCCGGTACGCATGGCGAGCTCGGAGCCCTTCTGCGCCGTGAAAGGCTTTATAGCCATCAACTCTCCGATTGGCGACGAGACTTCGCGGAAAAGGGAGTGGCCGGATTGAGGAAGAGCGGCCCTGGGCCAGCGGCTGCCAGGACACCGGAACAGCGACGTATTGAGCAGCTTGAAAAAGAAACGAGTCGCTTGACCCGAAAGCTGGAGATGGCCAATGACTGCCTGGATTTGCAAAAAAAAGCCTTGTCGATGCTCGATCACCTGAGCAATGGGAGCGTTGTATGAACGCCGTACTCGGACAAGGTTCTGAAGCGGTCCCTCTGGCCCGCGCATGCCATGTCCTGGGCCTCAACCGAAGCACGGTCTATGCTCGCCAAAAGCGGGCAGCCAATGCAGACCCACCACGGCACTCGCGGAAACATTCGGTGCAACCACGTGCGTTGAGGGCTCAGGAGCGGGCCACCGTGATTGAGACACTGCACAGTGCCCCCTATCGTGATCAGCCCCCGACAGAAGTCTATCAGCGTCTGCTCGAGCAAGAGCAGTATCTGTGCTCGGTCAGTACAATGCATCGTCTTCTTCGCGGGTTACGCGAAAACGGGGAGCGGCAGCAGCAGCGGCCAGCCCAGCACCACGCGGTTCCCCGGCTATTAGCCAAAGCCCCACACGATGTCTGGACGTGGGATATTACAAAATTACCGTTGATTCGC
Source organism: Nitrospirota bacterium (assembly GCA_003233615.1). GTDB lineage: Bacteria > Nitrospirota > Nitrospiria > Nitrospirales > UBA8639 > Nitrospira_E. The sequence goes on along the minus strand of QIMB01000075.1, from coordinate 1,748 downwards.
CGGGGGATATATCTGTCACTCTATGTCGTCCTTGATCTGTTCAGTCGGTTTGTTGTCGCCTGGATGGTCTCGCTCAAAGAGAACAGCGCGTTATCAAAGCAACTGATGGACGAGGCCACGGCTCGTTACGGCATTGAACCGGGCCAGCTCACGCTGCATCAGGATCGTGGGTCACCGATGATTGCTCATGGGTATTTGGACTTGCTGCGTGACCTGGATGTGACGTGCAGTCATAGCCGCCCTCGGGTGAGCAATGACAATCCGTTCAGCGAAAGCCAGTTCAAGACACAAAAGTATCAACCGGATTATCCCGGCCGTTTCACTGATGTCTCGCATGCAAGGCGCTGGTGTGAAAGGTACTTCGGTTGGTGTAACGTCGAGCACCATCACAGCGGTCTGGCAGGGTTTACCCCCCAACAGGTCTTCACGGGGTGTTACCACGAAGTGGCCAGACAGACACAGCGAGCACTGGATGCCCGTTACGAGCATCACCCGGAACGCTTTGTCCATGGGCAACCGACTGTGACCATGCCGCCGAAAACAGTGGCAATCAACCCGATTGCAGAGGCTGGTGAGGATTCAATGATTGATACTCGCGTAAATTTCCCGACGTTAACAGCCGCTGGCTACGTGAAATAGATGTTATCTTTGAAATAACTGTCCACAACAGGTTGACATGTTCCGAGTGCACGAAGTTGAAGCGCATGTATGCGGACCTCGCGTGAGAGAATCGCGCACTCAAGGATCTGATCGAAAAAAAACTCTAACGCCGTCTGACAAACGGGCGGCGGTGAAGACCATGCATCAGACACACGGGGTCTCGGTGGTGAGGAGTTGTCAGGCGGTGGGGCTTGTCCGGTCTGCCTATTATCAAGACCTCGTGGATTGGCAGGTTCGGGATGCGGACGTCATTGAAGCCCTCAACGAATTGGTTGAGGCCCATCCCCGCTGGGGCGTCTGGAAATATATCGCGCGGTTGCAGACCTTAGGGCACTCTTGGAATCACAAGCGGATTTATCGGGGGTATCGTCAATTGGGCTTGAATCATCCGCGCCGGACGAAGCGCCGACTCCCAGCTCGGCCCTCCATCCCCGACTTTGTTCCTGAAGGACCGAACGACGTGTGGTCCGCCGACTTCATGAGCGACGCCCTCTACCACGGGACTCGCTTTCGCACCTTCAATATTCTCGATGACTTCAATCGGGAGGTGTTGGCCATTGAGGTGGATATGTCGAGCCGAACGGGTGATTCGCGTGCTGGACCGACTCAAGGCGGACCGGGAGTTACCCCACATGATCCGAGTGGATAACGGCCCAGAGTTTCTCGCTCAAAGCCTCCTCGATTGGGGAAAGGCGAATCGAGTGCTGATTTATCATATCCAGCCAGGACGCCCCACGCAGAATGCGTGTATCGAACGGTTCAATCGCACCTATCGCAATGAGGTCCTCAATCGCTATCTCTTTCGCAGCTTGGACCAGGTTCGGGGGATCACGGCTCAGTGGATGACGATCTACAATACGCAACGCCCTCATGCTTCACTCCAAGGCGCCACACCCTGTACATATACACACTCACCGCCTCGAAACTCTAGTTATGAACTGTCCGCTTGACGGGGAAGCTTACACCTCCACGTTGTCATTCTGAGAGCAACGACGAATCTGGCTGAGCAATCGGGTGCGTGGATTGAGCGAAACCCTTCGACTCCGCCGCGCTGCGCTCTGGATGACACGATGAGGAACAGAGCCTCT
>QIMB01000408.1 GCA_003233615.1 Nitrospirota bacterium | reverse complement strand
CCAAAGTCCTCTTGGAAGAAGGCTCCGCCCCACTCGCGAACATTGCAGAAAGCCTCGGATTTCAGGATCAATTCGCGTTCAGTCATTTTTTTAAGAAAGCGACCGGCCACTCTCCCAGCAAATACAGGGAGCAGGTTCACTATTAATCCGGCAATCAAACAGGTTGCATGAAATACTATAAAAGCACTATGAAATAAGGTCTTTTAATAAACAAATGCACTCTAAATTGTTGCCGGTTTAATAGCGTAGGCATAGATTCCCACGGACGGAGCGTCTAATCTGAAACGGGCCTTAGAAGCCGTGGCTCTTTTTGATTCTGGAAGGAAAAGGACCTCTTCCAAGCTTATGCATCACCAGTTTTTGAGAATCGAGCATGATGCTTCATGAAAGTCGTGGGTGATTTTTCCTCATCTCATCCTTCCCTGCACCAAAATAATCTTTTGAAATCTGTTCTCTGCGCATAATTTTTCTGGAGGGTGGACATTCCCATGATGAAATCAAACTGTTAATTTTATGAAAATGATATTGGGAATCATTTTTATGGAAACTTCGCAAGATACCCACGCAGATTGCTGGAGGGGAGCGTTGCTGAGTTTGTCAGATGTCCCCGGTGATGAGAATTTCGAATTTTTCAACGGTCCCAAGTAAACAAGGGAAAGGGAGGAATTATACGATGTTCAAACGGTTCTGTTTGCCGGTTCTTATAGCCGGATTGGCTTTAGGTGGCTCTGCCGCATTCGCGGATGACAAAGGCCAGCAGACATTCAACGCGCGTGTCACTGACGTCGAAGGCATGGAAACCACGATTGAAAACGTGAAACTCTATTGGGAAGAGAAGCTGGACGAAACCTCATTTGTCCCCCATGAAATCCTGCATGTCCCGGTGAAGCGGGGCAAAGCCACCGTGAAGATCAAATTCCAGAACATCAAACGGATTGAGGTGGCACTCGACTCCACGGCTGCGGGAACTCCTCTGCTCACGATCACGCTGACCAATGGTAAATCCGGTAAATTTCCGGTAGCTCGTGAGGTGAGCCTCATCGGCATGTCAGATTTTGGAGATATGAAAGTGCCGTTCACGGAACTGAAAAGGATCGAATTCCAGTAAACACCGATTATGGAGAACCTGAAAAACCTCGTAGATTTTGGTGTGATCGGGTTACTGCTCGCCTTGAGTATCTGGGCGATAGCTGTGGCTGTCGAACGGTGGCTCTTTTACCGGCGAGTGAAGCTTTCCCAATTTCCTGATCGGCAGCGTTTCGAGATTGCGCTCACCAAGCGGTTGGTGATTATCGGAACCGTCGCAGCCAATGCCCCTTACATCGGCCTGCTTGGGACCGTTCTGGGGATCATGCTGACCTTTCAGACGATGGGGACCTCAAAGACCATCGCCGTCAGCACAATCATGGTCGGTTTGAGTCTGGCCCTGAAAGCTACAGCAATGGGACTGCTTGTGGCTATTCCCTGTGTGGTGTTGAATAATGTCCTGCGCCGGCGGGTAGCCGAACTGATGACCGAGTATACATCGCACCATGCAAAATGAAATGGATCAAATCAATGTCATTCCCCTTGTGGATGTCATGTTGGTCCTGCTGGTGATTGTATTGACCACTGCCACATTTATTTCCACCGGACAGATTCCCGTGGACCTTGCCAAAGCGACTGAAGCCGGCGACCGGAAAGATGTTTCGTTGGTCATTACCATGACTTCAAGCGGTCAACTGTTTTTGAATGACGATCAGGTCACTCAAGAGGAACTTGCACGCCGACTCCAAACACACCCGCCCCACTCTCTCGTCGTTGTCCGTGCCGATCGTGTCACGATTCTAGAACGCTTCGTTGCGGTCGTAGATCAAGTCCGCGGTCTTGGATTTGACCAGGTGAGCCTGGAAGTGATCCGCCAGTGATTTCCTGATCGCTCCAGCAACGGCTCTCTAAGCAGCCACTCAAGGCGCCAACCTTCCGCAGCTTCCTTCTCCTTCCCATTTCAGGCCATTCAACATAAATCTCAGGGCAATGAGCATTCAACAGCTAGCACAGGTTGTGATATTTATTCTGTCATGATGTTGAGTCTCGTTCTCATATAACTTGCCAAAAAAAAGGAGGTAATGGAACGGACCAGGAGAGAGAATCAGCCGGCTCACCATCATGGCCAGAGATCCTTTGCGAACCAGAGCCTGACATGGAAATGTTGTGAAATAGATCGCGACAGACAATTGCTTAAATTAGGAGGTTTTGGAGATGCGAACAAGATTAATACTGGCCCTGTTCATGACTGTCACGCTTATCTTTCTTCCGCAACAGGGTTGGACTGAAGAGATGACGGATGATGAGTCAACTGATCGGGTGGTCATACTCGACGATGATGAGTCAACCGATCAGGTGGTCATACTCGACGATGATGAATCAACTGATCGGGTGGTCATACTCGACAAGGTCCTGGTGATCGGCAATCCGGCCAATGTTGAGGGGATGCCGGGCTCCGCCCATGTTGTGACCAAGAAGGAGATTCGCCAACAAGGTTATGCCGACGTGAACCGCATATTGCGCAAGGTGCCGGGAGTGTATGTGCGGGAGGAAGACGGCATGGGGTTGTTTCCCAGTATCAGCCTGCGGGGTGTTGACACCACCCGCTCCGCCAAGGTCACGATTATGGAAGACGGCATTCTGATGGCGCCGGCGCCTTACTCCGCCCCGGCCGCCTACTTTTCGCCCACCGCAGGACGTATGAGCGGCATAGAAGTCCTCAAGGGATCGAGCCAAATCAAGTATGGCCCGCACATCACCGGCGGCGTGATTAATTATCTCGCCACGCCTATTCCGGTCAAGGAAACTGTGTACATGAGAACGCAGTACGGCAGTTTCAACGAGTTGCGTGCCCACGCCTACGTCGGCAATACCATCGAAACAGCACACGCCGGACGGTTTGGATTTCTGTTCGAGGGGTATGCCCGCATGAACGATGGTTTCAAGACGATCGACAAAACACCGGATTTCCGTGATGACGATGACACCGGCTTTACTAAAACGGAACCCATGATCAAGCTCTCCTGGGAACCGCCCACAGCGTTTCATCAACGCCTGCAATTCCAATGGGGCCAAACCGACTTGGATGCCAACGAAACATACCTGGGCTTGAGCGAGGCCGACTTCAAGGCGGATCCTTTCCGGCGTTACTCGGCAACGCGCTTCGATAATATCACCACGAAACAGAAGCGCACCCACCTGCGCTACGGGATCGCACCCACGGAGAATCTCGACATCATCACTACGATGTACTACACCAAGTTCAAGCGCAACTGGTACAAACTTCACAACATCCGCAACGTGAACGGCAACAACCTTGGACTGTCTGCGGCGCTGGCCGGTGCGCAGAACGGTGAAGGGCTTGCTTGTCTGAAAGGCAATCTGGAATGTACCTTGCGCGTACGCGCCAACAAACGTAAGTATTTCGCCAGGGGCATTGAATCGGTCGCCTACTACCGCTTCGGCATGGGTTCTGTGCAGCAAGAGGTTACCACTGGTATCCGTTATCACCAGGACCGGGTCAAGCGTAATCAGAATGATGACGATTTTATCCAAGCCGCCAACGGCACCATCTCCAACATGAACGCTGGCATAAGCGGCGGTGCTGGCGACCGCCGGCAAAAAACCAAGGCTCTTGCCCTTTATATTCAGGATACTATTACGATAAACAAGTTGTCAGTGATTCCAGGTATCCGGTACGAGCGATTAGATCAAACCTTTGACGATTACAACAATCCTGACAGGTCGGGCACCGCGACTCAGGACATGGTGGCCGGCGGTCTCGGTGTGGTCTACAAATTCAACGAATTGTGGACCGGGTTCGGTGGCGTGCATCGCGGCTTTTCCCCTCCCAGCCCCAACGGCGCAGTGACCAACGGCCTCAAAGAAGAAACCAGCACGGCCTTTGAAGCGGGTGCCCGCTACAAAAACCCTCGACAGGCTCTGGGAGTCGAGGCCGTGGCCTTCTTTACACGCTTCGAGGATTTGATTGTGATCGACAACCTCGGCGGAACCGGTACCGGACTCGATGAAAACTTTGGTACGGTACATGCTTATGGCCTTGAGTTCTCAGCCCAGTATGACCCAGGCATCGCCAACGGCTGGACATGGCGTAATCCCTGGTTCACCACGTTTACCTACACCAAGGCGGAGCAACGGAATGATGCGGAGTCAACCGATGCGGAGTCCATCTTCAGCTTCGGCAAAAAGGGCAACGATGTGCCCTACATTCCTGAATTCCAGATCAACTTCGGCACAGGCGTGGAAACCGACCGCTGGGGTGCCTTTTTGACAGCCACTTACGTGAGCGAGACCTTTACCAGCGCCAGCAACGTGGATGGGCAGGTTAACGGAAATGGCGATCCCGATTCCCGGTTCGGCAAGACCGACAGCTATTTTGTCGCTGACCTCTCCGGCTTTTACCAGGTCACTGATCGCATCCGAGTTCTTGGAGGTGTGCAAAACCTCTTTGATGCGGAATACAATGTCTCACGGCAGCCACACGGGCCACGTCCAGGCATGCCGCGATTTATTTACGGTGGCATGGAAGTGTCGTTGTGGTAATCGGTTCAGCGGCGGGCCTTATTATGGCTCGCCGCACCCACTCTTTAAGACATTCCCGCTTATGGAGGATGATTCACGTTCCACGTCATGGGCTGGAAGAGAAAATCCGGCCATTCACCATAAATTTCCGGCCAATGAACATTCAGAAGACACGGCCATTTATGGTATTTATGACTGTGCAATGATGATATTGCTTCTCAATCGCAAATTTATCAGGCAGGGAATGTTGGAAAAAGCCGCCAGCGGCGTTCTCGCCATTTTGCCGTGCTCACGTACTCCCTGTACGCTCCGCGCGTCAAACAACGGTGAGCCCCTGCGGGATCTCGCAAGCGATTCGCGGCCTTGCTGGATGGACTTTTTTGAACATCTCGTGCTGCTGGTAGCGGTCTCCTCTCAAGCATTTATTCGCCCTGGGCAATGAAATATTCAACAGTCTCAGGCATGTCTGCCGTCAATGGAGATGATGCAAGGTTATGACAGACTTTTTCTCTCAGTTTTCATGGACACGATCATCCTTTTGGCAGGGGTGGGGTTCGTCCATGATTGTTCACGCCATGGCCATCAGTCTCGCGTTCCTCCTCACCGCCAATATCAAGCCTCCCCCTCAGAAGGAATCCTTCCGCTGGGAAGTCTCTTTGGTCAGCCCACCACCTTCGTCAGAAACGCAGGCTCGGCCTATGACCAAAGCATCGTCCAACCCGATCAAGAAACCCCTGCGTCAGCCGCGCCCCATCAGCCATCGGCAACCTGTCACTTCCCGGATCGAGAAACGGCAGTATCAGACGCGGCAATCGGCTCAACCAACGCGCTCAATCGTTCAAACCCGACGCATTCAATCGGTTGCGCCTGTTCAGCAACGCTCTCAAGTACAAACCGCATCCCATGTAACACGGACTAGCAAAGCCCTCGCTCATACGCCATCCCCTCGAATCGCACGGCAGGAGATGCCCAAACAGGTTCGCCAATCCGTTCAACCCGCCGTCCGTACGGTCTCTACCACCCTCCAACAATCTCGAAATAAATCGGCGCCCACGAAAACACGCCGGACCGCCATATCCGGACCACTCGCGAAGAGTCGACCGGTGGCTCGAGAAGCATTCGTCGCTCCGACGCAAGCAACAAGAGTCGCTCGCCAACAAGCATCGCGCCCCACTCCTGTTATCAAGGACCACGAGAGTGCTGTACCCGTCATCGCTCAAGTTCAACCCGCAGTAGTCGTCCGGCGAGATTCTTCTCAAGTTGCCACACCAGCTCGCCAGAGAGCGAAACCAATGAAAACTCGGGAGGCGCTCATTGCTCATCCAGACATTGACACGCCAACGGTGAGGTCACCCTCGATTGAGAAGAAAGCGGCAAAAGAAGAAAGGGCTGTCAACAACGCCACGGCCCTACCTCACCATGAACACGTGAGAAATGTTCCTGTCAGGCGGTCGATGGCAGTCACACGGCAGGAGGCTTCAACAACGAAGAAGTCAGCAACGAAAGGGCTCTCCCCTGAAGTTCTGGCCTACTTAAAACTCCTTCGGCTGGAAATCGAACGAGCCAGAATCTATCCCCTCCGTGCGAGACGGATGGGTTTGCAAGGAACAACGAAAGTTCGGTTTGCTCTGCTTCCGAATGGAGAGATCAAGTCGCTCAAAGTCGCAGAGCCATCAGGTTATCCCGTCTTGGACGCCGCTGCTCTGGCAACGGTTAAGAAGATCCTTCCGTTTCATCCACCGGATACCGTGGAGCTTGGGGGATTGTCCATCGAAGTCCCCATCAGGTTTTGGCTCAGATAAATCAATGGTAACTCAGGTGTTTTATTAGGCTAAAGGCTGAAGGTTATTACTCACAATGCTAGACGTTTTGTATGATCACGCTTGATTGCCCCCTAACAGCCTTCGGCCTTCAGTCTATCCCCCTGAGTTACATGCAATGTCGTTCAATACACAGAGAGGTTCCGGCAAGCCTACATGAATCAAGTGTCAAACATTTCCGGGGGGTAAGAAGGCATTATCGAGACCTTCAAAATTTAAGTAGGGAAAAGTGAAAAAACACCGAAATTCCAATCTTCCAGAAAAAGACCTGAGTGAAATACGTTGTACCTGTGGCTGCCTTTTGGCAAAGATTCTTCCGACCGGCATACAAGTAAAATGTCGTCGATGCAAAAGGGATCATCTTTTAGATATACCATGCTCCATTAACCAACCTCAACAGGGGGAAGATCCCTTGAGCTGAGATGGCAAGACTCTTTGACATGGTTTAGGTGAGATCGTGTCGCTATTAACCCGGCAACTTTATGTAGTTGGGTAAGATCTCACAAAACACTTATAGAATAGGGGCTTCAGTGGAAGAAATGCACTCTAAACAGTTGCCTGATTAATATAAAAGAAAGAAAGCCCACAAGGGGCGTCTCTCCAGGGATGTTGCTGTGTCTCTGGTTGGGCATCACAGCTTGATCACACATCCGCCAAAATTGCAAATAGTCTGTTTTCATAAAAACCATCGCAACCCGAAGTGAATGGCTGCCCAAATGTGGAGGGCGAGAAGCGCATAGAGCACCATAGACAAGGTGATGTGAATTCTCAGCCACACGGTAAACATTCGTTTGAAGGTTTCGTGTGTTCGGATGGCGTATTCCAGGTCAGCGATGGAATCAGAAAGCCGAATGGCACGGAAGCCGATGGACATCGATTCCGTCTCCTGTTCCTGTACGCTGAAAAATACCCCCCCTATCAACCGGGAGAAAAATCCGTCAAAGGGTTTGAGTTGGGCTGTTTTATCCGCGCAGCACGTTCGCAGCCGTTCCAATGTCTCCTGGTACGAGGAGTTCAGCCCGTCGAGCATGGATCGTTTTTCTTTAATCTCTTGAGAGATCCGACCCATGAGATAGCGGCCGGTGAATCCACTCAACACGACAATGAACGTCATGCTAGTCAAGACAATTCCCAACGGACTTTCAAACTTATGGCCCGTATGAAACAACACTAAAATGGGCCCCACGACACCCGCATAGATGTGCCATGCTAGCAGCGTACGCATCGACACACGTCGAGTCACTGCCTGTTTGAGAGTTTTCACTCGTTTAATGACGAGGTACGCCAGTGGAACGAGCATCAGCGTCGCCCCGCTCACGCCAAGCACACCACCCCAGAAACTCCCCGCGAAACGTGGTGATTGGTGGACAAGAAAGCCGAGCCAGAAAAGGGACAGAAAGAGTACCAGCCCGGTAATCGTGACGGCTTCACGTTCTTTCATCAGGCTTCACATTCTTTAAGCATCGACCGTCACATTGCCGGTGGCCTTGGCCTGACAAGCGAGAACGATCCCGGCGACATTGTCCTCCGGATCCAGGCCGTCCTCAACTTTCATGGTTACGGCTCCAGACAAGAGTTTCACCTTGCATACTCCGCACGAGCCGGCCCGGCAGGAATAGTCGATGGTGACATCGACCCGTTCGGACGCCTCCAGGATAGTCTCGTCCGGCAGGAGTTCCGTCGAGACATCCGAGGTTTGAAAGGTGACAGTCTCAGCTTTCTCGGTCGGCGTCGCTATGGGTGCCTTCTCGCGTTCCGCGGCCCTGGCCTGAGGTTTTTGCTGCGAGCCAAAGTTTTCGGTGTGGACCTTTTCCTTAGGTACGCCCAACTCGGCCAGCATCTGTTTCACGGCATCCATCATGACCGGCGCCCCGCAAAGATGAATCCACTTCGAGGCGATGTCTGGTACCCATTCCGCGAATCGATCCTTCGATAACCGCCCGCGATGGTAGCCGGGGACATCCTGTTCCAGACGGCTCATGGCAACAAAGACGTGCAAGTTGGGATGACGCTGTTGAAGCTGTTTCAATTCGGAGACAAAGATGAGGTACTCGGGATCACGGCATGCTGCGATGAAGTAGATACCTCCAGTCCAACCCATGTCGGTTAATGCCCTTGTGATGCTCATCATCGGAGTGATGCCGACACCCCCGGAAATGAGCACCACGCTGTCCGCCTCCTTCCCTGTAAACACAAACTTTCCGTTCGGCGCTTGGACCTCAAGGGTGTCGCCTTCCTTAACGGCATCGTGTAGATAGCGCGAACCGGCGCCTTGTTCTTCACGCTTCACCGTGATCTCGCAGTAGTATCCCTGGGTTGGGGAAGAAGAGATGGTATAGCTCCGGCGAATCGGTTTGTCGCCGGTTGGCATTGTTAACGTGAGGAATTGACCGGGCAGGTAATTGAAGGGAATGCCACCTCCATGACACGCCACGAGCCGGAACGTCTTGACGTCCACGGTCTCCCGGTAGATGTGCGAGACCCGAAGTCTGCAAAGTTTCTTCTTGGCAATGGGCAGGAGTCCCTTCGAGATATCGGGCCGCTCCGTCGATCCGTCTTCCTCGGTTGCGCAGACATCAGCCGAGTCATCGCAGCACTCGGCGAAAGCCGTTGCCGGACTTTTCGTTTCTTGGGATGCGGGCGTGTTGAGGGATGTTGTTTGTAAATCTGGCGATGGACTTCTTCCCCCAGATGGTGTCACTTCGACGGGGACAGTGGTAGCTGGTTTCTTAGGAGCAGCAGCTGGTGGAGGATTCGCAGGACCGGAATCCTCAGCAAGTCGTTTCAGCAATGCCGCCGCGCGGCGCATTTTGAAAAAGTAGAGAAATAACATGGCCACCGCAAACCCGATAAGGAGCAGCATCACATAGAAATGAAACCACGATAGGCCCGCGATCCCATGAGCCCGATTATCGTCCCAGGGAGAAAGCAGGTTCATTTCCTGCTTGAACCATTGGAGAGCCACATTGCGCGGTGACGTGCCTTCCGCCAACGCTCGATGTGCGGCCAGGCCGCTTTCGAATTGAGACAGCCCTTCATGCAGTTTCCTCGTGGATTCTTGCATGGCTAGAAAGTCGTTCGTTGAGGCTGACTGCGATAAGGATTTGAGGCCTTCCCCCATCAGGACCGTGCCCTGTTGCATCCGCTCATGGGCTTGCTGTTGCACCTCTGCTCGCTTTTCCAAGGGCAAATCGGGAAGGCTCATGAGAGTGGGGTATAAGGCCTTGGGTTTCGGCGCACCCATTTTCTCCATCATCTTGCCCATTCCACCACCACCACCGCCCATCATTCCACCACTCGGTCCTCCAGCAGATGGACCGGGTAATTTGGTTGGGCCTGGTAGGCCCACGGACTCGGAGAAACCTGGTTGAGGATGATGTTTCTTATGGTCTTCAGGGGATATTTTCCCTTGAACAGGGTAAGCGAGGCTAAGCCCGAGGCACACAACAACCAGTATGATCAAACTGGCTTGAAACGCATATCTCGTGGCAGTGAAGAACGTGTTCGCGTTCATCAATTAGATTCTCTCACTTTCAATCATTGATCGCTCCATTTTAAGGATCTTAGTGTTCGCGTAAAAATAACTTCCCAGTATCCTGTGGCTTCATAGGGTGCTGTATGTCCCTAGCGCGCTACTAATGCATTTTATGAGGACCCGTCATGGGACCCATGCCCCCTGGATGCATTCCACGAGGACCCGTTTTGTGTCCTATGCCGTCGAGAATGGGACATTGTCCCGTCTTTGCGACCACTGGACAATCTTTCGCTACCTGTTTCTGACAGTCCTCACTAGACTTGCCAGTTCTCAGGCAATCCGCCATCTTCTGATACATATCGGCC
>QIMB01000232.1 GCA_003233615.1 Nitrospirota bacterium | reverse complement strand
TTAAACGGGTTGCTGGCATAATAAAAATTAAAGGCATGCTCCAGAGATGAATCCCCTTCATGGGGAGAAAATATTTGAATGTCTCGCCACGAAAAACACACCAACTCCGGATGGAAAGCGGTAGTGGCTTCGCGAAGCTTGGCTTGGCGCTGATTGGGTGGAAAGAGAGAGAGATCTAGGATTTGCTGTCGAACGTCTGGCCGACGACGATGGATAAAATCGGCCAGGTAGGTAATTCCTGTTGGATAGACTTTTTTGCAGGGCAGAAAAACATAGAGCACTGAATCCATGATGTTATTTCACCGCCACATGGATCGCGACAATGCCACCCGTGAGATTGTCGTAGTCGACGGTCCCAAAGCCAGCGTCTTTCAACATGTCACATAATCGCTGTTGATCAGGAAAATTACGTATTGAGGCAGGTAAATATTCATAGACACCTGTGCCATCTCTGGCCACAACAGTTCCTATCCACGGCAACAGATGAAATGAATACCAGTCATAGAGCTTGCGAAACCCTGCCGAGACAGGACGCGAAAATTCCAAACAGACAAAACGCCCTCCAGGTTTCAACACGCGGGAAATTTCCTTGAGTGCCTGCGGAAGATGCCCCACATTGCGAATACAAAATCCAGCCGTCACCGTATCAAAGGAATTGTCAGGAAAGGTCAAATATTCTGCGTTCATCTGTAGACACGCAATGCGGCTTGCCAATTTTTTTGAGCGAACCTTTTGTTGCCCCACCCGCAACATCGCCACATTCAAATCAGCCGCGATGATTTTTGACGAAAACTTTAAGTGGCGGTCCAACAAAATAGCCAGGTCACAGGTGCCTGCTCCTAAATCTAATGCCTGCGTATTCGGATGTGTGGGAATTTTCGCAATGGCTTTACGCTTCCATGAATGATGCAGCCCAAAACTGAGGAGCGAATTGTTCAGGTCATAAAATTTTGCGATAGCCGTAAACATGCGTTGAACGGCCTGCTCTCGTGCAGGGCCGGTCCATGTCGAGGCGGCTTTGCCTGGGATGTGTGAATTGTCCATGGCTGGAACCATTCAAAGGAGGTAGCACCCGTTCTCAGGATTTGTCAAATAAATAAGGTTGTTTCGGCGCCGGCACATGCAGCCAGGATGGCGGGGAGCCCCATCACGTCGTCTACGCCGTCATGCACGGCTTGGGCATCGACACCCATATATTCCAGGCCGGCGCTACAGGCGACGAGTTTGAACTGGCCCACTTGTTTGGCCTCCAGAAACATCTCTGTAATCAATGGGACTTTTCGTTCACGAATCAATCGTGCGACTTCATCCGCCTGTGCTGCATATTCTGGCGGAAAATCTAATTCGTTCAATCGCCCTTCGGCTAACTTTTTGATGGTCCAGAAGAGCAACACCACCATGACGTCCTTGCCCATAGCCGATGCTGTCAATCCCAGAGTGGCCACTTGATGCAGTTTGTCGTATGTCGCATTGTGGGCGTAAATGACAAACCGCTCTTTTGCTTTTTCATCGCTCAAGGACATGGTTCTCCATAACGTGCTGGCTTCAATGTTCGCATTCGAAACATGCTGTATGGTCTCAGGACGTTTGTGGTTGTCGCCTCACTGGACGAATGAGCGCAGGGGGGGTTCGCCGCGTGAGAGTCCAGTCTTCTTCTTCATACAACAAACAACATTTCAGGCGACCGCAGACTCCAATGCGATGGCTATCCATATGTCCCATCGGACCCTCTCCTCGACCGCGTGGGTATACTGGCTTAAAATCGGTTAAAAAACTTGAGCAACACAGCACCAACCCACAGGTATCAACGCCGCTGATGCGCCCGGCTTCCTCGCGCGTGGAAATTTGCCGCATTTCGATCCGACAGCCAAACTGGCGCGCTAAATCTTTGACGAGTTGTCGAAAGTCGATACGTTCATCGGCAGTGTAGGTGAAGGTTAACGATCGCCGTAAAAAGGAGCCAAAGACTTCAACCAATTTCATCTTCAGACGTAAGGTCTCAATCAGTTCAAGACAATAGGCATGCCCTTCCTGCGCCATCCGTTGTTGACGAGCAATTGTACGCTCGTCTTCATCATTCGCTTTGCGAATGATTGCGCACATTGCCCGCATCGGGGGGGTAAAGGGAAAATGTTGTGGGGGAAGATAGACTTTTCCAAATGAATGATCAGTCTCTAAATCCAGCAGAACCCAATCGCCGATTTTGATCGACGGATCCTCAGTCCGTGTTTTCTTGACCTCTCCCCAATCCCGCACTTTCACACCAACGATAATGACTTCTTCAGGATACGTTTCTTGGTCTTCAATTTCGGGTGCCATCAGACATGCTCCCAGGATGAATAGTCGTACATTCTGTATGAACACCCAATCATAGCGAACTTCAGTCAGGAGGCCAAGATAATAAAAACACTGCTATATCCACAGGTCTTCATTTTACCCTGAATTTTGTAAAAAGGGTGGAGTGTCGTGATCCAATTGAAAGAGTCTCACTGGGGCCAGTGGGTCGGGAAGGTGACGAATGGTCGTATCGCCTTCTCCCCCAGGCTGATAGACATCAAAGGCCTGACCATGATGATACCGACAACCAAACGGTGCCAAGTCCTGTTTCAGGGCTTCCGGTGGGTCCCAATGGGCGGTCAGCAAAGAAGTACGGGCCGGATTACGGGCGCTAAACATGAACGATAAATGATCTGGATACCAATCAGCGCCCCCTGTGGCGTAGGAGACAAATTGTTTGGCTTGTGCCGTTTGGCATAATTCTGAGAGATACCCATTGGTGAGAAAGCCGTTTTCCCCCACATCCAACCATTGTCCTGGATGGGAAAGACAGGCATAGGCCGCATAACTGCGGACTTCTTTGAGTTGCTGCTGTGAGGCAAACACCAATTGAATCGGGCCGTATTTCGCCACCAGTTTTTTCATGATATTGCTGTGGAGCGCCGAACGACTATCATTGGCGGGGCCACTATCAGCATGGACCAGCACATTCCGCCCACGATCGACAATCAGATAACAATTCCGTGGCAGCTCCACATCACAAGGATCTTCTCCATAAAACGGAACGGATACAATCTCAACCTCACCCACGCGCCAGGATTCTCCATGTGCCATCTCTTTCACTTGCGTAAACCCTAGTTCTCTGAGCAATGAGAGATAATCATAATGGAAGGTTTTGCGATTGCGGCGACTGGGCACAATAATTGGAATATCTTTGGGTACATGATAGAGCGTACGTGGATCTACATGATCATCATGGTCATGTGTTAAGAAAATTGCCGATGGTCGTGGAAGCAAATTGGCCCAGAGGGATGGGACAGGTGATTCCGCAAACCACGGCATGAGCCAAGGATCAAACCAAAAAAAATGTTCTTGATGACGATACATCAATGCAGCATGGCCAATATGTACAACATTCTGATCATCGATGACCTGTCGCCAGTGCGCGTCAACTGTAGATTGAGGTGAGACCGCGAGGCAATCATGGTCCCGCAACAGAGTGAAAAGATGAAGAAGTTCAGACTCCAGATCTTGTCCGCTGGCTTGGCCAATGGTTTGAATTTCGCTCATCGTATGGCGACCGGTGAGAAAACCTAAAAAAAGTCCGACTTTTGGTCCGATGGGACGCTTAAATCCGAAGGGGACGGCTTGGTGGGCAACAGAATTAAAAATTCGTAACCCTCCATACGTCATTGCGTCTGATGCCGACGGATTTTTGGGATAATTCCAATGAAAGGTGCCATCTGGCTTCCGCCCACATTGAATATGTTGCTGTAAGGCTGGACGCGAAGCCACGACTTCCGCATAGGCATCTTCCAGAAGGCGAGCGGTTTGTGGATTATCAACGGTCGTTCGCTTGGCCATGATGTCACTGATAGCCGTTTCAATCCCACTCATCATGATTTCATGAACCTGATGCAGGCTGCGCACCACTTCCGGGTCGACTCCCCCTAAAAATGGAAATGGGCCAGGGGGTTCCGCACTTTCCAGCTGTACCCACACCCAAGGGTTCAACCCAACAAAGAGGTTGGGGTCAATAATGTTCCAGGGATTCATCGTTGGTTCTGTGATTTCGGAGAAGGATTATCTGAATAGTCGTGTGGAGTCAGGAGAGAAAACATACATTGGGCCAGGGCCCTCCAGATGCGTGTTTTCTCTCGTACGCCGCATTCCGTATTTTTTCTAGAGTGTCACTGATGGTTCAAAGAGTATTTGGATGGTGTTCTGGTCTGGATCAGCCAAATAAAAAGAAAAACTGCCGTCACGATGATGCTTTGGCGGATTCACAATCGTGACACCCTGCGCTGAGACTTCCTGAAACATGGCCTTGACGCTTTCCACGGAATCCATCAAAAACCCTAAGTGATCAAGAGGATGATGAGGCGATGCCGCAAATTTTTCAAATTCTTCAGCAGGAACCTGATGTAAGGCGAGATTATCAACCCCGGTACTCAAATACACATTGTCTGGATCAGGTTGCCAGACAAGTTTCATATCAAAGAGTCGCTCATAAAAGGCTTGAGAAACCTGGACATCACGCACTCGAAGAGCCAAATGTCGCAACCCACATGTTTTGTTCTTTGTGTCCATTGTCTACTCAGATGGAAGGGTCATATCGCCCAAATAGCCCATGAGCCCGAAAAGGATAGAAAAGGACCGAAAGATCGTTCGCGTTTTCCCTTCTAAACTCTTTGGTTATTGAACGTTCGGCATCTTACCCAGGACCTCTGAATGGGGCAAGTTCAACATGACTAGAAGAATATGGTATTTTCTTAAAAGAGCAAGGATTCATCATTCGCATCGAGGCCGGAGAGGGGAAAGTCAGTCATGTCACGCTTGATATTGGCACGAAGGATTCACTGCATTCCATTAGGAATATTATTCGTCTTGGTCCCCTTGTTAGGGAATGTCCACGCTGCGGAACCCCCACCTCCCACTCATACCGGACAAGACGGGGCGACCATGGCCTTGATTCCAGAGGGGTCCTTTGACATGGGCGTCCCTAAAGCAGCACGGGATGGTGGTGTAGATGAACGACCGAACCATGAGGTGGTGATGGACGCTTTTTATATGGATATCTACGAAGTCACGAATGGGCGTTACCTGTCATTCGTGACAGAAGTCGGACACCGAGTCCCTCAGCATCCGACAGATGCCAGCAGAGGGTTATGGAAAGGAAATATGATGCCGGAATCGGTCACCAATCTTCCGGTTATTAATGTGGACTGGTTTGATGCCAAAGCCTATTGCCAATGGGCGGGGAAACGGTTACCGACTGAGGCCGAGTGGGAAAAGGCGGCTAAAGGAGATAACGACTGGCGATTTGCCTGGGGTGATATTGAACCAACGAAAGAACATGCAAACTTCAATCAGGTTGCCTGGCGCGGAGAATCCACGTTAGTGGAAGTTGGCATTTATGAAAAAGGGAAAAGTCCCTACGGTATTTATGATGTGGCTGGCAATGTCTGGGAATGGGTCTCAGATTGGTATCAGGTGGATTATTATTCACATAGCCCGACACACAACCCGCAAGGTCCAGAGACCGGAAAACACAAAACCCTTCGAAGTTCGGGTTGGCAGGGCGAGACGCCTCAAATGCGCGTGTTTACTCGAATTAAGAGTTCGCCAACTGATCGAAATAATTCCACCGGGTTTCGGTGTGCACAGGACGTCCCAGCTCCTGCGACTCCCTGACAAACAATCTCCTTGAGCAATCCGTCCTGATGAAACAGGAACCATCCAGAATCGGCTTTCAAGGTCTCCGCGTTGGTGCTCTTGAAAGCCGAATGGCCACCGAGATGGAACGGCTGATTACCTCTCATGGCGGCATTCCTTTCGTAGCTCCTTCCATGCAAGAACTTCCTCTCTCGGATCATCCTCAAGCATTGGCTTTTGGCGAAGCCTTGCTTGCCGGAAAAATTGATCTGGTGGTGTTATTGACCGGCGTTGGCTTCCGGACCTTATTTGATATTCTTGAGACCCACTTTCCACGAAATGCCATCATTCAAGCTTTAGAGAAAACCGTTCTTCTGGTTCGAGGCCCGAAGCCGACAAAAATATTACAATCACTTGGTCTGCGCCCGCAGATCCACGTCCCGGAACCCAATACCTGGAGAGATATTCTCCATACCCTGGACGACTCATTTCCTGCAGGGCTCATGGGAAAACATGTGGCTGTGCAGGAATATGGAGTGAGTAACCCAGAATTGCTCGCAGGAATCAGGGATCGAAAGGCTCAGGTCACGGCCGTTCCGATCTATCGGTGGACGTTGCCAGACAACATAGAACCCCTTCAACAGCTTCTACGACAGATAGTGAACGAGGAAATCCCGGTTTTGTTAATTACGAATGCTGTTCAGGTCGATCATTTGCTCGAGGTCTTAGAAAAAAGTTCGATGATGAATCAATTACAAGCAATTCTTCAACATATGATGGTGGCATCCATCGGACCATTGGCCAGCGAACGACTACGGCACCATGGGTTCCCGGTCGATCTCGAACCCTCTCATCCTAAACTCGGC
>QIMB01000359.1 GCA_003233615.1 Nitrospirota bacterium | reverse complement strand
CCATACCTCGAATTGCCTTAATCAGTTGGATGCCATCCATATTAGGCATATTCAAATCGGTAATAACAAGATTCGGTTTGGCTCCGCCGTTTAACTTATCGACAGCTTCTTTCCCATCACCGGCTTCCACCACGTCGTAGCCAGCACCCGTGAGGGTGAAACTCACCATTTGCCGCATAGAAACGGAATCATCAACTACGAGTATGGTCTTGCCCATGGCTTTTCCTCTCTTGTTTCAGTTGCTTGTACATCATGTCTTGCATTAGTGAGAAGGGAGAAGTTAGATGTGAGAAGCAAAAGAGAATCATTTTTCTGATCTTTTCCCTTTTTCCTTCTCATATTTTTTACTTCTCACTTCTCCCTTTCTTAGAACAATGTCACCGTGTCATCGTCGTTCCCACCACCAGTTCCCACCATGACGGCGTCTTCA
This sequence comes from Nitrospirota bacterium, assembly GCA_003233615.1. GTDB lineage: Bacteria > Nitrospirota > Nitrospiria > Nitrospirales > UBA8639 > Nitrospira_E. The sequence goes on along the minus strand of QIMB01000359.1, from coordinate 6,106 downwards.
CCCGCATGCGCAGCTTGAATCGTCAGTCGTTCCGATTCCATGGAATATCCATGTTTGATACTGCGAATTTCTTCGATCACGCCTGGCAACATGTACGTGTCACCCGAATTATCTACAACGGCTTGTAAGGGAACGTGAATAGCCTCGAGTGGTTGATAGACATGTTCCAATTTCTGTCGAGTAATGTCCTGAAATTGCATGGACATCACAATCTGCCCGATATCGTTGCCGAGCTCCTTTGCTCGTCCTGAGTTCTGCCCGACACTTTCTTTCAAGGCCGTATTCTTGTCCACCATAACCTCGGTCATGGCCATAATATTTTGTTGAGCGTCTAAGGTTGATGAGATATCTAACGCGGCTAATACTTGGAGTTCGGCCATGGCCGATTCCGTCGTCCCTTTGACTGCCGCCGCCAATGAGCTAATTTTTTCTGCTGCTTGTCCCGAACGATTGGCGAGTTTGGTCACTTCATCCGCCACCACGGCAAAGCCTCGTCCATGTTCGCCTGCACGAGCCGCTTCAATGGCGGCATTCAACGCGAGCAATCGTGTTTGATCGGCAATAAATTCGACTTCTTCCACGACTTCGGATATTTGTGAGGTCGTCGCAACTGCTTCTTCCATCACACCGACGGTTGTGGCCGTGACTCTCGACGTTTGCGTGACTTGATCGACAAACATTTGCATGGTCGTTTTTGTGTCATTCAGAATGCGTTCCACGCTCATCTCATTGCCAGACCCATCACCTTCCCCCATATTGAGCATGGCTTCCGTCTCCGTGGCGGATTCCCGGGCTTGTTGGGATATTTTCTGAAAACGCATAATCAACGCCGACGCCGCTTGCTCTGTTTCTTGAATCACGGCTTTCAGTTGTCCGACGAAGACTGGGAACACTGGCGTGAGGCACCGGCAGAATTCTTTCCAATTTTTCTGTGTCGCGGCAACTCGCGTTGCTGATTCTTGCAATTGTTTTTCAAGATCAGCAATTCGTGATTCCCCATTGCGATGTCCTAAGACATATCCCCCACCACCTCCCAGTATCAGGAGCACTCCAGGCAGTATCCAATCAATCGACACCACACAGCACCTCTTGTAATTGATGTCGTATCAGTGAGGAATGGTCTGTCTCCATACCTTCTCCTACGATACGCCATGTATGGGTGGAAGAAATTGCGTGAACCCTATTTGTTCAAATCGATCTCGTATATGCTGCGAAAAAGCCGTGACTGTCAGCCGCCCGGTTCGCGTGGATGCGACAATCAACTGCACACAGGAAGAATCCATGCGATCTATTTCTGATAAATCTAACTCCAGCGGTCCCTCTTGCTGATGGAGAGACTGAAGATCTTCATGAAATTGGCTAGCTTCAAATATTGTCAGATCGCCAATGGGTTTTAAAATGGAATCCGTAGGAAGCACTTTCTCAGCTTCTTGTTCTTCTTTCATTTTTCCCCTCGATATTTTGTTCGGCTTGGTCGTCTACATGTGTCAACATTCTGTGAATGTACGTAAGCACAGCTCTTATCCTGAGATACTTGCTGTATATTACGAGTTATTTCGTGATCAAACTATAAATATCGGGAAGTACATTTATGGACTTAAGCCTTTCATGCTTTTTTTGTAGAACGCCATTCAGTGGATCATGACGTGAAAGGGAGAAGGGAGATGTAGGAAGGGAGAAGAAAAATGTTACAAGGAAGAAGAGATTGCGGGGAAAGATTGCAAAACATTCTGAATTTCTTACATTTTCACTTTTTACTTCTCCCTTTCGACAGCATCACACACATGATGGGATGTCATATCAGGTGATCCCGGCGATTGGAGACGTTGATTGGGTAACCATCACGGAGATAGGAATTGTTTTTCCAATGTTTGTTAAGGTCAACACGTTCAACACATATCCTTCCGAAGTCTCCAGAGAGAGACGAATGTTGTCCGTATCTACACGTTTGCGTGCCAGTATGAGCTGGCCTATGCCAGCACTATCAATATAGGAGAGATGGGACAAATTAAGAATGATGTGCTTCGGTTGAGCACGTCTCGCCTTCTGCATGGCAGGATGGAACGATTGCCGTGCGTGAAAATCCATTCGGCCGGCCAAGGTCAGAATAATCGTGTCCGCCTTCTTATGATGAGTGATCTGCATTGAGCGCTCTCCTTACCTAGAATTATCGTAACTACTCAGGTGGATAGGCTGAAGGCCGAAGGATTTCAGGAGGAATTATCAGTGAGCATCCAACACGGCAACTTTTACGGTTTTCACCTTCAGCCTTCATGCCTGACCAAATCTCCGCTCATAACATGTTGAGCAGCAACGGGAGGCTGTACATGAATCGAGCAGACGACCTGATTGCCGTTTCCCTGATATTCCACGAGGTCGAAGCTCAGGGCTTTGGCCATGGCAATGCCACGTCCATGACTTTCTAACAGACGGTCTGCATGAATTTCCTCATAGTCACGCCAATCAAATCCTGCGCCTTGATCGGTGATGGTTATGTGAATCTTGTCGAGGCAACGCTCAAATACGATTTCCACAAATTTATTCACATGCTCAGGCAGGATCTGGCGACGTGCAATTTCCTCTTCCCATCGATCAGCTTCTTGAAGCCGCGTTTTTTCATCGAAGCCAATACGCAAATTACCATGCTCCACACCATTCACGATTAATTCGTTTAAGCCGAAAACAACTTTTTCAGCATTCGGACAGGCTTGGGCAAGTAAAAGAGCCAGATCATAGGCCTCTTCAATTGTCTGAATCGTAAACCGTCCCAGTTGCAAATAGCTGAGAGTCTTGCTTTGAACTCTCAAAGTCTGCGTGAGATTCTGCCATTTCAGACCTTCTTCCAAGGCCGCATGTACCATGCGTATGAGAATTTGCGGCTCGAAGGGTTTCGTCAAATAAAAGAACACTCCGGCTTCCATGCCCTCGCAAATTTCACGAGGCGATGCCGCAGATGTCTGCATGACGATCGGTATCCACTTCAAATGTTCATCGGCCTTCAATTCTGCCATCACGTCGAGACCGCTCATCCCGGGCATCATGCGATCCAGCACCATGGCATCGAACCCTTGAGGATCGTTCCGAAAGAGATCTAAAGCCTGAGCACCATCGTGTGCCTGAACCAATTCATAGGGTTCATCCTTCAAACATTCCACGAGTACATCCAGGTTCGAATCATCATCATCGACGATCAAAATGCGTGGGAGAGTATTAGACATACGTATGTGCTTCAATCTTCTTCGTATAACCCATTAGAAATGAAATTTCTTCGTGAGGCGTAAAGCGTCAGGCGTGAGGGGGACAGCAAAGATGTCTTTCTTCTTACGCCTTACGCCTTACGTCTTTTCCCTTTTCACTCCTCACGTTTCACGCCTCACACTTATATCGCCTTACACTTCACGTCTTCTCACTTCTCACTATTTTCTCCGGTCAATTCTAATCCGACCAGAGCCACATCATCTCCAAATATGCCATCGACTTGCCACGAACGGCTAACTTGAAGTATGTGCTTGAGGCCTAATCTCATGGATCGCGTGTAGATGCCTTCCAATGTTTTTTGCAGACGGGACGTTCCCCAGATTTCGTCTTCCGCATTGACTACTTCGTAAATCCCATCGCTAAATAAATAGAGTCGATCTCTATCTGTCAGGGTGATAGAGTGAGTGTGATAGATTTCATCAGGTGAAAATCCTGTAGGCCAGGTTTTCCCTCCTAAGACTACAGAGTCCGCATTGTCTCTGACTAAAATTCCACCAGGATGTCCGGCACTGGCAAAGCGCAGAACACGAGTCGACAGTTGAAGGACTCCGACCCAAATCGTGAAGTACTCTCCCTGATCGGTCATCGGATTTCTTGCATTCAGATATGTCACAATCTCACCGGGATCGTAACTGGGAAAGGAGGAGGTAATATGTTCTCGCGTAAACTGCATGGACAACGAGACAGCTCGTAACGCTGGCCCGATACCATGGCCAGACATATCCAGCACCATAATTCCCAGATGATCATCTCCCCATTGAGCCACTTGAAACAGATCACCACCCAACAGAGCGGACGGCAGAAATTCCCAACTCAACTTGATCCCTGGGGTGACTTCTCCTGGGACGGGTAGTAAGGTGCGGACAAAGTTGGAAGCTGAATTGAGTTCGGCATCAAGTTCTTCCTGTTTTTCCGATATCACACGATAAGAACCCTCAAGTTCTAAGCGCAGTTTCCTCGCACGAAGGCTGGCGCGAATTCGAGCAAGAATTTCCTGATCGGAAGAGGATTTCAGTAAAAAATCATCTGCCCCATAATTCAATCCTTCCGCGAGCTGCTCTGGTTGAACCAGGGCCGTCATCAGAATCAGCTGAATGGATTGGAATTCTGGATTTCCCTTGACGGCTTTACACAAGTCTAGACCATCAAGTTCCGGCATCATCCAGTCAGTCACAATCACATCTACAGATTCCCTTTGAAGGATTTCCATAGCAACTCTGCCATTCTCCGCTTCAAGCAGACGAAGATGTAATGTGGCCAACCGTCGCTTCATGGAGATGCGCACAAGTTTTTCATCATCCACAATGAGCAGAGTATAGGTACGCTCTTCAGGGACACGTTCCACACCTATTTCAGCTTCAGCATCTATAGATTCCATCACACTCATTTTGAAATTCTCCGTTATTTTTTCAGAGTTTTTTATATTTTTCGGATTTATATGATGAAAACTCAAGCAAAAAGAAGGGAGAAGGAAGAAGTGAGAAGTAAGAAGAGGGAAAGTCAGAACTTTTTTCTTCGCTCCTGCTTTTGCTTCTCACTTCTCACTTTTTTGTGTGCATGCTTCATGTTGACCGCATTCCAACCGAAAGGGACTGCGACGGACGATTTATGTCTTGCACAATACGTTTTGTATGCTGGCATACAGTCTCCGACTCAAGCTGTTGATACGATAAGGATTTTTTCACAACATCCCCCTCTAGAAGGACATAACATGACATCGGCTATCGAAGAGCAAGAAGAACTTTTATTGTTTTTAGTAGACAAGTTGGAGAAAAAAGAATTCGACCTTCCGCCTCTTCCTCAGGTAGCCAGTCAAGTCCTCTCCCTCACAAGTGACCCTGATGCGGATGCCCAGAAACTCACGAGATTGATTCAACAAGATCCTATCCTCACTGCCAAAATTTTCCAGACGTCGAATTCTGCGGCATGTGGCGCCCAGCGTCGGATTGAATCCTTGCAGCAAGCCATTGCGTGGCTTGGACTCAACACGATCGCGGGAACGGCATTTACGTTGTCAGTACAATCGGGAGTCTTCAATGTTCGTGGCTACGAACAGGAAGTCAAGGCATTATGGAGCCATGCCCTGGCAACGGGGTTCTATGCGAAGGCCATTGCGGATTTGGGTGGGACTAATTCTGACACCGCATTTCTTTGTGGATTACTCCATGCCATTGGCAAACCATTTATCGTCCACACGGTGAATCAATACCGCAAGCCCTCAGACCCACCGATTCCATGGACAGATATGATGAACCTCATGAAAGAATCGTATATTGAGGTGGGCAGACAACTCGGTGAAGCGTGGGAATTCCCTGATGCTGTTAAGGAAGCCATTAACCTTCATGAAGAACATGTGATCCATTTGTCGACATCTCCCACGAAAGGAGCTCCTATTACCTGCCTGGCAAGACAGCTAGCTTCCCATATCCTCGAACCGGAATCGATTACCGCAGATGCTCTTCGAATGTTACCCAGCCTCAAGGCCCTCAAGCTGCCGCAAGACAGTATCGACACCTTGCTCGATATGCAGTCGTTCATTCGCACTCAAGTTCGAAACATGCTGACCTAAAGGGAGATGTATGAAGGGAGACGCGGCAAGGAGCAAGAAGTCATGAGTACAAGAAGTGAAATGGGAAAAGTACTACGTAAGAAGAGGAAACGTTAGATTTTTTTCTTCTCTCATGACTTTCGCTTCTGCCTTTCCACTTCTCACTATATGGGCTTCTAACTTCCCATATCTCCCTTCTCACTTTTCTATTCATCTTGAGAGGCGATTGTGGAGGAGCGCTTTGAGTCGGATCATGGCTTGGGCATGAAGTTGACAGATGCGGGATTCTGTCACATGCAG
>QIMB01000223.1 GCA_003233615.1 Nitrospirota bacterium | reverse complement strand
TTTGACAACCTGATGGAGGTGAAGTCATAGCGAAGCGCAAGGGCGTCGTCGTGAGGCGGGGTCTGAAGGCAGCGTGGAGCAAAGGCGCGGGCCGATGAACAAGAATCAGATATGAGGCAGTCCGTGCCGGACGAGTGAGCTGGTTTTCACGAAGTCCATATCCATCAAGGGCACGGGCTGTAAATCTGGCGGTCGTGCGCTGAAGGCGGTTGAACGTACCTCGGGAGACCTCGCGTCTGTCTTGACCCCAAGACTGCGGGCTGAGTGATCAGTTCAGATCGGGCGAGAGGAGTCAGCAGAGGGCATAGTAGTCCTACAAAGGATGAAGGCCTGAACGGTGCGGAGAGGTGAGTAGACAGCGGAACTCATGAGCGACAAGCGGCTGAATAACCAGTTAAACCTGGCCTTCCCGACGGAGGATAGGGGTGAAGCCCGAAGGGCTGTCGAGGAAGTGACCGAATCGCTTGCGGCGAACCGCCCCGTTGAAAGCCCGGGTATGGGTGACCAGTTGATGGAAGCCGTCTGTGAGTGGAGCAACATCCAACAGGCGGTGAGACGAGTGAAGAGGAACCACGGGGGTGCCGGGGTGGATGGCATGACGGTTCATCAATTACCGGCGCACCTGGAGCAGCACTGGCCTACGCTCCGTGCCCACTTACTGGCGGGAACGTATGTGCCGCAGCCGGTGAAACGGGTCGAGATTCCCAAGCCGGCGGGCGGGACACGCCGTCTGGGGATTCCGACGGTGTTGGATCGCTGTATCCAACAAGCGGTTCTGCAGATTCTCCAAGGCGAGTGGGATCGGACCTTTTCTGCCCACAGTTATGGGTTTCGCCCCGGGCGCTCCGCCCATCAGGCCGTCGAGCAGGCGCAGCAGTATCTTGCCGCCGGCTACTACTGGGTGGTGGACCTCGATCTAGAGAAATTCTTTGATCGGGTCTGTCATGACAAACTGGATCGGGTCTGTCATGACAAACTGATGGCGAGGTTGGCCCAACGGATCAGGGACACGCGCATTTTGAGACTGATCCGGGCGTTTCTGACGGCTGGGGTGTTAGAGCAGGGGTTGGTGAGTCCGCTGACGGCGGGCACGCCGCAAGGCGGGCCGTTATCGCCCTTGTTGTCGAACATTGTGCTCGATGAGCTGGATCGCGAAGTGGCCCACCGCGGGCTTCGGTTTGTGCGGTACGCAGATGATTGTACCATCTACGTGCAGAGTCGCCGAGCCGGGCTCCGGGTGTTGGCCAGCCTGACACGGTTTCTTACCAACCGGCTGAAGCTTCGCGTCAACCAGCAGAAGAGTGCGGTGGGGTTGGGAGCCACCCGAACGTTTCTTGGGTTCAGCTTTACCGCCGCTCGGGAGCCGCAACGGCGTATTGCGCCGTCGGCGATCAGGCGGTTCAAGAGCCGAATCCGGGTGGTGACGCGTCGGACCCGCGGAGTCTCCATTGCCCGCATGGCCCGAGACCTTACCCTGTATCTTCGGGGGTGGCTCGGCTATTTCGGAAAGTGTCAGACGCCTTCAGTGTTGCAACGGTTAGAGGAGTGGATGAGACGGCGACTGCGGTCGGCGATTTGGATGCAGTGGAAACGTGGGGCGGTGCGGTTTGCCGCCTTGCGAAAGCGTGGCGTGGGCCTCGCTCTGGCCTCCCGAACAGCGGGAAGTGCACATGGCCCGTGGCGGCTGGCCCAGAGTCCTGCCCTGACGATTGCCCTGCCCAAGGCCTACTTCGACTCACTCGGGATTCCACGATTGATTGTTCACCGATAGCTCAACCCACCGAACCGCCGTATACGGATCCGTATGTACGGTGGTGTGACAGGGAAAGCGGGCGACCGCCTACCTATGTCGATTTGACGCCCCGCCCGGCCTCATTACATGGGATGAATGCAAGACTTCGGAGGGCGGACCAACTCGCTACGCTCAAGCAAGGCCCGCCGGATTATACGAGCATCCATCCCCAGGGCCGGACGGCAGGCGTTGGAAAATTGGAGGGAAGTAAAGAATTTTAAACATTCCACATTTCATGTCATTATGGGTCTAATCAACTCCAACGCTGCCATTCTCGACATTGTTAATCGGGAATCCATCTTCATCTTGTGCGACGCACCAAGTGTTGAGAAGTGTAATGTGTCTCATACGTTTATCCAATGATAATAATCAAGTGAGTATTGGTGATGCTGGGTTTCGGCTCGGCACACGAGCTTGTTGCATGGCGCGTCCCGAAGATTGGATGCGAGATGGCAACCTTATTGATGGACAGGCCCTTAGGCGAACAGGTCGGCTAAGGAGAAGGAGAATCCTGATAAGAGAGGCGTGGTGATAATGGCCTGAGGCTGCTCAAGTGTCAATTCGTGTGGTGTCGCATAACGGCCATCATGCAGCCGGTAGATCTTTACACTGTCGAGTTCAGGATCCACAATCCAATATTCCTTTACGCCATGTTGCTCATAGAGCGTGCGTTTGAGCCGTTCATCCCGGCGGCGGGTCGACTCCGACACAATCTCAATCAGAAGATCTGGGGGGCCTTGGATATTTTCACGTGTGATGAGGTGAGACCGGGCCTGTGCGATCAACAAGACATCCGGTTGCACGACATCTGTTTCAGTGAACTTGACATCGGTGGGAGCCGAAAAGACGTGACCCTGTTTCGTCTGTTTGCAGTGATGGTGAAGAGCGGCAACGAGATTAACGGAAATGCGTTGATGTTTGGTCAGAGGCGCAGGGGTCACGTAGTGTTCTCCATCGATGAGCTCATGGCATTTTCCATCATCAGGAAAACTGACATACTCGTCATAGGTCAATTTTACTGTAGAGGTTGTTGTCGTCATAGCAATGGCCTTCTGGTTGGATGTGGTATCTTTCTTTAGGATACGCAATTCCTGCTTGATTCGCAAATGGGAGTGTTACGGTCTCTGCACTCAGCACCGCCGTAGCGCCGTCCTCGCGAGTGACGCCCCACACGGCCACATTAGATTGGTCGGACGCAAAAGCGTGGGAAGGCGGGCCAACTTGCAGGGCTCAGACAAGGCCAGCCGTAAGAGCGTCCACCCACGGGGACGGGCGGCAGGTGTCGGATAATTTGAGGGGTAGGGGCTTCTGGTATGACTCAAAGACAAGAAGGCCTTGGAAAGTATTTGGAATAGCTTAAAGGCCAAATGAAGGGTGGAGAAGTTTTCGTTGGTGTCGAAGTCGAGGGGCCAAGTGCATTTGCCTTGTTAGGTCATTATTCGTCGAAATCTCCAAAACGCTTCATGAAATTCCGCATCATATCAACCATGTTTTGAAATACTAAATCCTCTTTTATCACACTATGACCAACACCATAAAACGTATCCGCGTTTTCTTTTATACGAGATGGGTAGTACTCGTCTTCTTGCAAAGGAACCAACTTTTTTAGATTTTTATGAAACTCACTATTGCTCTGAGAATGAGAAGTGGAACACCTTAGTTGCAGCACTCCCGCAACATCTGTGTTACTCTTTGTAAGAATCCCATCCCACATTTCAATGTGAAACCACAAATTGCCGTCCATCCTTTCGCATAAATCACGAATACTTTGATGTAAGCTGTACTTCTTTGGAAGCTCTTCGTAGTTAGCCAGCCAAACACCACTCTTCATGTTCTTGTCTATAACCCATTTCGAATTCTCAAATACACTGATTCTACAAATCTGTTGTTTAAGCTTCTCCAAGTAATAAAGATTTAAGAATCGTTCGTCATTTTTTGTATATCCGCCAACAGAGGAAATAGTCTTCAATATTTCATCATAATCGGGTATCTTGCATTTTGAGTAATACTCATTAATCCAGTCTAATAATTGCAATTCGCGCCTAATGTAATCTCTATAGTGTCTTACAAGTACGGAAAAATCGTTTTCATTATCAACATTAAGTTCGTCAAGTAAATCAAGTATGTCTGCATACGTAACAAATGGATAATCCAGTATCACCTGTGAGGAAAATGAGACATCGCAAAGGCCAAGCGCGATTAAATGAATATTAGCCCCCTCGTATTGTTTAAACTGCGGTAACCCTCCAATACTTTTGGTTTTATTTTCTATTACATAGAGAGATTTTTCAGTCTGTATTTCGATATCATATCGCCGTTTGTATGAAGTTGCTTCTGAGCGAATTATTGGTTTTCCTTGACGAATTTCATCACCTAGGGATGGGCATCCTTTTCGGATAAGCAACGCCGAAAACCCGTTAAGAAATTGATCCGCTAGACCATGTTCTGCATTCGGATTAAGAAGCCACGAAATAATACTGGTATGAAATAGCTCCTGATTACCTTTTCTGAGAATATCAATCAGTGTTCTCATTTTTCCCCCATTATTGCTGACCTAACAGTAAATTTTATTCATCTTCTAGAAAAAGTGGCAGCCTAAAGGTTCAAGGGTGGAAAGAGGGAGATTGTATCGCACATAATTCCTGGAAAGACCGAACAGCTATGCAGAATATGTTGCGGCTAATCATTATTATACCGAATCAGGCGAATAGTCTAATTGGTTTATGGGATCATTCGGAATGTATGGTTCCATGCTCTTTCTTCTGGATTCCTGAATTCTTCGTCTCCCAAGGTCCGATGCCTGCCGTCCGGCCATCTGGGTGGATGCTCTAAATGATCCGGCGAGCCTTGTTTGAGCGTAGCGAGTTGGCTCGCCCTCCTGTGACTTGCGTCCATCTCATTGCATGGGGCCGGACGGGGCATCAATGGTTTTGGCTACTTTTGTCGAAACAAAAGTGGCTCGGCTGCCGGGCCGAAACCCGGCAACACAGAAAATCACGGTGAAACGGGAGTTTGGTAAAACAAGGAGCAACTCATTCACCGACCAACGCTTCTCAAATGGAAAATCGCAAGATCCATTTCCAATAAAACAGGATATTGCTGTGATGCCAGAACCATAAATTCTCTATGATCCGGTTGATGCTATCTGAATTCCGCAGTAATCGCACGCGAAAGATCTTGCTGAAGGAAAAGTCTGTTCCCTTCTATTTCCAGCCAATGGACTCATAGCCGCGGTCATTAAGACAGCGGTTCACAAAAGCTTTGTATGTCGGAGTGGGTTGAGTGGTTTGAAAAAGTCCACGAAGCAACCCTATTGTGGCCCCCACGGCTGCACCAATGGCGGCTCCGGAGCCAGCTCCTCCTCTGATTGCTCCTCCCACTGCACCTGTGGCGCCTCCCGCTCCAGCTCCGATAGCGGTATTCCCGGCAACGGTTGCGGTGTCATTGCTTGGCACATAGTCCTCTGCCAGCTGTTGACATTCTTCAATATCGCCATCCGTTTGATCCTGGCCCATCTGCTTGAGATGGTGGTTAGGGTACAAGATTGGGCGCGGCCCTGCGCATCCGCTTAAAAATATGAACATGCTTATCATGGCTATCGCCAAGAGGTGGAGTGAAGACGGCAGAGGCAACAATGGACTTCTCCTTGTTTATCGTAACATTTAGGTGGTGTTATTAGTCGGGAGGTGGTGGTTTTAGCCAAGGCTATGAGGACTTTCCGGGGAACGAGTTTGCTTGTCCATAAAGCTAGGTGGCCTTGCCAGCCAATGGTCACTATGGTGCGTTTGGATTGAAGTGCGTGTAAAGAGGTTTGGACGACTTGTTGGGCCGATTGTGCAAAGAAGACTTGCTTGGGTTGATGTCCTGCGGATTGATGAAAATCCGTGTCTGTAAACCCTGGGCAACAGACCTGTATCGTGATGCCTTGTTTTTGAGTTTCCCGGGCTAGCCCTTCTGAAAAGGCAATGAGAAAGGCTTTTGTGGCCGCATATTCCGTCATGTAGGGTATGGGAAAGAATGTCATGTAGGGTATGGGAAAGAATCCGGCAACGGAAGCCACAGTAATAATGGCGCCGTGTTTTCGAGCCAACATGTCCGGTAGAAATAATCGAATACTTTCCACGATGGTGTTCATATGAAGCTGAAGCATGTTTCGAATATTGGCTAGCGGCATTTCTGCAAAATCCCCATACATTCCGAATCCGGCATTATTGATCAAGAGAGAGACCTCTGATCTGTAAGACCGAGCCAAGCCATACAATGTTTCAGCAGCCTGAGGTTGACTAAGGTCCAACGATTCCGCCCAGATCTCTCTCTGAGTCACAGCATGAAGTTCCTGCTGTAACGTCTTTAGTCGTGTCACATCTCGCCCAAGCAGAAGCAAATCATAGCCTTGCCCAGCTAGGGTTCTGGCATATGCTGCTCCAATCCCTCGAGACGCTCCGGTGATAACGGCAAATGGTGTAGTCTGATTCATGGCGATCTTCTTTTCATTAGGGGAATGTTGAAAAAAGTTGCCAGCGGCGTTCGTGCCTTTTTGCTGTGCTCACGTACTGAGAGTACGCTCCGCACGTCAAAAAGGCTTCGGCTTTGCTGGACGATGGACGAACTTTTTCCAACATTCCCTTGACTCCTAACGTTGATTACCCCTCGGACATTTATAGGCTATGGCCAGTGAAATATTCAACAACCCCATCAGGATACAGGGTTTGTTCTCATAGAGTCATGGGGCAGCGAGGGTCGATGGACTCTAACACTGAATTGTCATTTTTTATGAATTTGGAAGGTGTATCTGCTGGAAATATTAAGAATTCTGCTCAGTATACCGAATGGTTCTTCAAGTATGTGACGGTCATCGTCGGTGCATTGTCTGTATACACAAGAGAAGCAGCACATCTAACCCATGATCTGTGCAAGATAGGATTGATATGACTGAATCGTATGTTACGGAGTCGGCCACAGGTGTATTGGATGTAGTCGAAACCGTTCCCTCGTCCCCCATGCTTTCTCAAGTAGGAAGTTTGGAACAGGCCCTCGCCGAAATTGAAACAGAGGCAGGTGATCTCGTCAAAACGACGAAACTCGTGATGGCATCGTGTAAAAAGATAAAAGATGCAGCAAAAGTAGGAGACCTTGTCAAGCTGCGTAAATTACTGGATGAGGGTAAGGCGGCCACGCTGGAGTTAGGTTGTGATTTTCTCAAGACGCAAGAACGTCTCAACTTTGATGAAACCAGTTATCTTGCCGGAAATGATTTTCGTCAGGAATTACTCACGACCGCTCAACAGATGGGCGTGAATCTCTACGAACATGATGGATATTTGTTTTCCTACCCCGTCCTGTTAAAAATTTTACACAAAGAACGTGTTGTGTCCATCGATCGGATGCGGGAAAGCCGTATTCGCCCATCTGTTCTCGTGAAACGATTGAAGGAAGTGCAGAATAAACCGTTGCGGTTTAAGCCTCGAACATTTTTAGAAATGTTGTATACCGCGTATTCCCTTGTTGTGGCTGGTCGAGGTAAGCATCTCATTGGAAAGGGGACAGTCATTCCTCTCTTAGAATTGTATCAACTGTTGACCATATTGCCGTGGCAAGCCAATGAATACACGCGCCAGGAATTTGGCCGTGATGTGTATCTGCTGGATAAAAGTGGGACGATTGCCACAAAAAATAGTCATCGTGCGAATTTCCATGCCAGTACCGGTGTACGCGATGTTTCTAAGACATTGATTGTCATTGCACAGGGAGGACGGGAAAAGACCTATTACGGGATTTCCTTTGTCAAAACCGGCTAATCATAGGCTAGCTTGTCGGTAAAGTTTCCCCAGGGGGAGCCGACAAGAGGAAGCAGAGTACAAGGATGTTGAGGGAAAAATTATGTCTCCACAGGAATGGTTGAAAGTACTAAAAGTCGCCTATCTCCAAGGGTTTATTCGCCAAGGAGGGTCGTCGGTGAAGTTTGTCGTGGTCGAGGATGCACAAGACACCCAAGAAGTCGTGTCTGGAGTCGGAGCATTGGCGAGAGAGGAAGGCTTTGTCACGATTGAAGCTGATTCCCGACAGACCAAGGTTCAACTCATTGACTTGTTGTTCCAAGAAATTGCGAAACAGGTTGATTGGGAGGCTTTAGCCTTTGATTGTGTCAGTAAGCTGTTTCACGAAAACAAACGTCGTATTCCTGACAATCGTGAGGCTTGTAGCTGGGGATTTCTTGCGTCGTTCAATAATTGTGATGAAGCCACGATGCAACGTGATGTGAACTCTTGGTTAGAACGAAGTTTGTTTCAAGATTTTCACATGAGTCGAGAATTTCGGTTGGCGATGATTCAATTATGTGTTGCGCAGCTTGATCCTTCAGGGCGCCAATCCAAAGAAGTTGAAGCGATTCAATCGTGGCTCCGTGGGGAATTGCGGCATATGTCGGTGCTCAAGAAATTACTTATTTTCCAAAAAGTCACACGCAACAATGCTCGAGATTTGATCGAGTCGTTTGCGTATTGGGTTCGTCTCCTTGGAAAACCTGGTGTGGTCTTGACGATTGATATTTCCGCATTTATGGGCACAAAGGAGAAAAATTCGAAATCATTAAAATATACGTCGTCGGCGGTGATGGATGCCTATGAGATGTTACGACAGTTTATTGACGGTAGTGATGATGTGGAGGGATTACTCTTAGTTGTCGTGACGCCGAAAACCTTTCTCACAGACCAACGTCTGGGGCTGAATCGCTATGAAGCGTTAAAGCTTCGTATTTGGGATGATGTACGTGATAAATCACGCCAAAATCCTTTTGCGCCGATGGTTCGAATCACGGAGCAAGTCGAGCAATTTGAAGAGAGTCGGCTTCTGGCACGAGTAGGAAGCCGCAAAGATGATGTTCAGCATCAACGAGTCATTGAGTCTCTTCGTGCAGGTGTGCCCAGCCCGGGTGCGGTGAAAGCCTTAGGGTGTCCTCAGCCAACAGTCAAATCAAAATTCCAGCAAATGCTGCACGAAGCACAAGCGAGTATTCATAAAGGCTGGACAACAAAGGGGTTGCTCATTGAAGGCGGATTTGGCACCGGCAAGTCACATTTATTGGAATCGCTCAGACATATGGCGCTGGAATCCCGGTTTGTGTGTAGTAAGGTGGTCATCAGTAAGGAAACGCCGCTGTATAGTCCGGCATTAATGTTTCGTGCTGCCGTGGGTGCCGCGAATATTCCACAGAAACGTGGAGATGCGTTGTCCGAAGTGGCTGCTGATTTGAATTTCAAAAGCCCGCAATTTGCAGATTTTTATGAATGGGTTCATCGCCAAGGCGGAGAAATCGATGGACGGTTCGCCGCGACATTGTTTCTCTACGAACGAATGGTGAACGACCCTGAATTGAGTCATCGCATGATTCGCTTCTGGGCTGGTGATCCGTTAACCGATGCTGAGATTAAACGATACCTCAAGTCCTGTGATGCCAAAGCTTCGTATCGATTTGAGCGCGTGTCCCCCATGGAAATGGCCTTGCAACGCTTTAAATTTGTGTCACGACTCATGATTGCTGCAGGGTATTCTGGATGGATTTTGTTGATTGATGAGGCAGAGATTATTGGGCGCTATTCCTTTAAACAGCGGGCGCAATCGTATGCGGAATTGGCTCGATGGTTGGGGCGTTTAGAAGCGTCGAGTTTTGCGGATCTGGGATATAAATCCGGGTTAGCAGCAGTGATGGCGTTGACTGATGACTTCCAAAGCGCCATTTTAGAGGAAAAGGGAGATCGAGAAAAAGTCCCGGAAAAATTGCGAGAATCAGGTTCGGAGACGGATTTGGTGTTGTCTCGTCAAGCGGAGCAAGGCATGCGTCTGATCGAGTGTGAACGGATTCCGTTAGTGGGGCCCTACGATCAGTTGGTTGAAGACATTTATCATAAAATTCGTGGAATTCACGGTGCGGCGTATGGATGGGATCCTCCGAAAGTTCCGACGATTGAACGACTCTCAAGCACGCGAATGCGTGAATATGTAAAGGGATGGATTACCGAATGGGATCTGAAGCGGTTAGATCCAACCTATCAAGTAGAGCTTGAGTTAACGGAACTCAAACAGGATTATTCTGAAGACATTGAGTTAGAAGGCTCACTGGAAGAAGCCTTGCAGCCAGCGATGTCAGAATCTCGCTAAGGTGTTCATGCTGTTGGTGTGCTCTGGCATGTTGATGCTGACACGTGGGATGCAAGGATGTTGAGCATTTCGTAAGTACCCAATCTACCCAATAAAGGATGCGCGATATGGAGTTACGGCCTCAGGAGTGGTTTCAGACGATTCAGCAAGAATACCTTCAACGATTCATTGGGCAGGGCGGGTCGTCTGTGAAATTCATTGTGACGCCTTCTGATGCGGATCGAGTCTGCGCACAGGATCATTTGATGGCTTTGGCTGAGCAGGAACACTATGCCTGTGTTCGTGTCGATGCGAAAGAGACCAAGATCCATATGATGGACAAATTGTTCCATCAAGTGGCCCGTCGGGTTGAATGGGATGCGTTGGCGTCCCAATTCGTGCGACGTCTGCTTCAAGAAAATGGGTATAAGCTTCCGGAAGGAAAAGAGGAGTTTTCTATGGCCGGTGTGGCTCACATGAATGAGCGAGCTGAACCATTGTTGCGGCGTGATTTAAATAGTTGGTTGGAGCGGGCAATTTATCGTGATACGAAGATGTGTCAAGAATTTCGGTTGGCGATGATTCGTCTCTGTTTAGGCCAAATAGACTCTGGTGCGGGAAGTCCATTTATGACGGAACCGGTAAAATCTTGGTTATGTGGTGAATTGCGTCAGATGTCATCCTTAAAAGAGGCGCTTATTTTTCAGAAAATTGTCAGAAACAATGCCCGATACATGTTTGCGTCATTGTCCCGTTGGCTGCGACTTGTTGGGAAAACAGGCTTAGTCGTGTCGTTGGATTTGAGTCGATGTCTGGAGAGTAAAAAGCCGGCATCTCCTGAGGGTTTGTATTATGGTGTCTCGGCTACACTGGATGCCTATGAAATGTTGCGACAATTTATTGATGGAACCGATGAACTGGAAAGTTTCTTGCTGGTGGTATCGGTACCGCCTGAATTTCTGACCGATACGCGACGTGGTCTCAGCCGATATGAAGCGTTGAAGCTACGAATTTGGGATGAAGTCCGAGATCGGAAATATCAAAATCCGTTGGGTGCGTTGATTCGATTGGCTGCTTCTGAACCTGGCCAAGATCATGTTGAAGAAGGTGTCAATGACAACGAAACGACAGCGATGGCGAATGGTGATGTCAGCCATCAACGGACAATGGAGGCCTTACGTTCCGGTGTGCCGAATCGAGATGTCGTGAAAGTTCTGGGTAGTCATCAAGCGGATCTCGAAGGGAAATTCCGAAGGCTTCTGCAGCACATGGAGACGCAATCTTCCCGAGGAATTCCCACCAAAGGCTTGGTTATTGAAGGAGGATTCGGAAGCGGAAAGTCACATCTATTACAAGCGTTACAATATGTGGCGAGTGAACACAATTTCGTCTGTAGTCCGATTGTCATTAGCAAGGAGACACCCTTCTATAATGTGGCAACGCTGTTTCGCGCGGCTATCAATGATGCCATTGTTCCGGGAAAACAAGGGGACGCCTTAACGGAAATCGCGGGAGAATTGAATTTCCAAAGTCCACAGTACGCTGAATTATATGATTGGGTGCATCGCAAGGATTCCGGATGTGACTCTCGGCTTGCTGCAACCTTGTATCTCTATGAACGAATGGTGAATGATCCTGAACTCAGTCACCGTATGATCCGTTTTTGGGCTGGTGATCCTTTGAGTAATGGACAGCTTAAAAAATATCTACAAGGTTGTGTCCCGGAGACACCCTATGAATTTCAAAAAGTTGCGGCACAAGATCTCGCGTGGCATCGCTTTCAATTCGCGTCGCGATTGATGATGGCTGCAGGCTACAAAGGCTGGATCTTGCTCATCGACGAAGTGGAAATAATCGGCCGTTATTCCTTTAAACAACGGATGAAATCGTATGCTGAGGTGGCTCGTTGGTTAGGGGTCTTGGAGGGAGCGGCGTGTCCAGGAATTGCGAGTATTGTGGCTTTGACCGATGACTTTCAAAGTGTTGTGCTGGAAGAAAAGCACGATGCACAAAAAATCGAAGAATTATCTCAGAGCGGAGAAGAGGGAGATGCTCCCAAGCTTGCCTGTGCGGCACTTAGGGGTATTCGTGCAATCGAGCAGGACGGAGAGGCGCTGATTCGGCCCTATGAACCGATGGTTGATGCCTTATATGCGCGTCTTCAAGAGTTGCATGGATCTGCATATAGTTGGAATCCACCCCCAGTTTCAGCTGTGGAAAAACTCTCTAGTACACGAATGAGAGAATATGTGCGGGGCTGGATTACAGAATGGGATTTGCGGAGATTATACCCTGAGGCGCAGTTCGATATTGAAATGATGGACGTGCGTCAGACCTATGAAGAGGATCAGCCAGCCGATGACGCCGATGCCAATGACAGCATTGAAGAGGAAGATCCCATGTTGGCTGTGGCGCAGCAAAATCAAGCTCCGGTGTAAGGTCGTGCTTGCGTTGTCGTTGGAAGCATCAAGTCAGAAAATCGTCGATAGTGCTATAGTCCTCCACGTGTATTCCCAGCCCCATTTTACGTGAATAGGCCTCGTTGGCTACTGGCTTCTGGTTGTTGGGCCGTCATTGCTTGTTTCGTTTCTTCTTGCCTAGGCATTTCCGCACACCAATATTCTCTTGATGATACCGAATGTATAGTCCGGGCCTTTGACCATTGCACAGGCTTGGGGGGGCTCCGCCTTCCCATCTTATTATCCTGAGAGCAACGAAGGATCTGGCCAGTGTACCCAATCCATGCTCGACCTAAGCACAGTCACAGGCGTTTAGCCAGATGCTTCATGTTGTTCAGCATGACAAAACTGGTGAACGGGTATCCCTTGATCGCATCTTCCTGATCGTCCAGAAAAATAGTCCGCTATCATTTGGAATGTATTTTTCTATGCATTCTTAGGAAATGCGTCCAATATTGCAGTGTAATGTTAGGACAAGAATACTACATTTCAATCAGAAATTGACCGATAGAGTAATAAAGAGGATACCTCTTTGTTTAAAAAGTCACAGCTACGAGCAGAGATATATAGTGAGGGTAGAGATTTGTTTTGGATATGACGCGTGATACGGATGTGCCGTTACAGGCATTAGCTCCTTGGGAAAAATATGTTGGAATGATCTTAGGAGGGTTAGAAAAACTCCACCAACAGACTATTCCTATCTTAACTATCCTTTTTGGCTTTTGCTTACTGGTTATCTATTTTCATATTTCTCAAATAAAAGCGCAAATGGTAGCAGTGATTGCCCTTCGAGGCGCCGACACGTACACCAGGGAATTGGGCGAGATGCAGGAATATTATGCAATCGAAGTCGTTCAACGACTACATGCCCAAGGCGTCAAGTCTTCGGGAACGAATCAAGAGACGGAAGGAGCTATTCCGTTGCCTGCCTTATTAAGCTGGAATTTGGGGGGACAATTGGTCTCAGGAAAACCCGGAGAGCGCGTGCGTATGTTGAGTGCGTATCCATTTCCTCAAGCAGGAGATGTTGCTCAATTGATGGATTCGTTTCAACGTGAGGCCTGGGAATTTTTAAATCAACATCCTACACAGTCTTTTTATCGTGTTGAGCAGGTTGACGGTCGTCAGTCATTGCGCTTTGCCACGGCTGGCCGTATGCAACAGAAGTGTGTGAATTGCCATAACGAGAAAACTGAGAGCCCAAAACGAGATTGGCAAGTCGGGCAAGTCGGGGGAATCGTGGAATTTGTCTATCCATTGGATTCATTAGAAAATATGACCGGCATGAACTGGGACAACTCTTATAGGATGATGGGAACGTTGGTCATATTGTGGCTGGGAGGGTTTGGATTAGTCGTGCTGAAACTTCGCCGGGTCTCAGGTGAATTAGAAGCAAAGGTCAAGAATCGCACGCATGAATTACGAGAAGTCAATAATCACTTAAAAGTAGAAATTCATGAACGGCAATTAGCAGAAGACACACTTCGGCAAGCCAGAGATAATTTAGAAAAGCGCGTGCAAGAACGAACGGGAAAATTAGCGGCATCGAATGCAGAACTTATTCGAGAAGTCGCTGAACGAAAACGAGCGGAAGATGATATTCGAAAACTCAATGCACAAGTTGTGCAACGCTCTGCGCAATTAGAGGCAAGTAATAAGGAGCTGGAAGCCTTTAGTTATTCCGTTTCTCATGATCTACGTGCGCCGTTGCGAGGGATTGATGGTTTCAGTCAAGCCGTGTTGGAAGATTACGCTGATAAATTAGATGATTCAGGACGAGGGTATTTGCAGCGAGTGCGAGCGGCAAGTCAACGGATGTCGAAACTCATTGATGCCATGCTGAATTTAGCTCGACTGACTCGAGCAGAGATTCATACGAAGACATTCGACATCAGTGTGCTCGCCATGAGCATTCTGGAGGATTTTCAAAAGTTAGAGCCGGAGCGAAAACTCAAATGCGTTGTTGCACAGAATCTCTTAGCGACTGCTGATCCACAATTGATTCGAGCGGTCTTAGAAAATCTACTGGGCAATGCGTGGAAATTTACTGGGCAACAACCAAACCCATGCATTGAATTCGGCCATGCACAGTATAAAGGCCAGGCGGCCTTTTTTGTGAAAGATAATGGTGCGGGTTTTGATATGGCGTATGCCCATAAATTATTCGGCACGTTCCAGCGTTTGCATGCCTATACCGAATATCCTGGCGTGGGAGTTGGCCTCGCCACGGTACATCGCATCATTCAGCGCCATGGTGGGCAAATTTGGGCAGACGGTGTGGTGGACAAGGGAGCCGCGTTTCATTTTACGTTGTAAGTAGACTAGTTAAAGCTTAAGGAGGATATCATGACGAACAAACACATTCTGTTAGTAGAAGATCACCCTGATGATGAAGAGCTCACAATGCGCGCGTTAAAGAAAAATAACATTATGAACGAGGTCGTCGTGGCGCGTGATGGTGTGGAAGCTTTGGAATATTTATTCGGGACGGGAGCCCATGCGGGCCGAGATATGAGCTGTATGCCACAAATCATCTTGTTGGATCTGAAGCTGCCAAAAATTGACGGGTTAGAAGTCTTACGACGGTTGCGTGCAGATGACCGGACAAAATTTTTGCC
>QIMB01000328.1 GCA_003233615.1 Nitrospirota bacterium | reverse complement strand
GGCACGGTACATGTCTTCCGCACAATTGAAACAATCTCCTGAATCTCCCAAGGCATGGTCCCCCCGTTGGTATCACACAAGACGAGACGTTCCGCTCCCGCATGCATGGCGACCTCAATGGTCTTGAGTGCATAGGTAGGATCAGTCTTATAGCCATCAAAAAAGTGTTCAGCATCGTAAAACACTTGCCGTTTTTTTGATCGGAGAAAGGCAATCGAATCCTCAATGAGTTCTAAATTCGTTTCTAATGTCGTCTCCAAGGCCTCGGTTACATGCAGTGTCCAGCTTTTACCAAAAATTGTGACTATGTCCGTTTCCGCGGAGAGCAATGCCTCAAGAGTCGGATCTTCCATTGCAGAGTTCTTGGCTTTTCTGGTCGAACCAAACGCGACAATTTTGGCATGTTGAAGCGGAGTGGATTTGATAATTTGAAAGAACTCGATATCTTTAGGATTTGCTCCAGGCCATCCGCCTTCAATGAAATGAACCCCCAATTCATCAAGTTTGAGCGCAATCCGAACCTTATCTTCGACCGAAAAGCTGACATCTTCAGCCTGCGACCCATCTCGCAAGGTCGTATCATAGATTTCAATAGATGAATGTCGCTCGGTCATCACACATATTCTCACATGCTACATTCACACAACACAATCTGTCGAAAAGAATATCGCGCTACACGCCTGGCGGTTTGTCCAACTCGAATTCCTGATGCAAACCCCGTACTGCCAATTCCATATATTTTTCTTCTACAACACAGGAAATTTTAATTTCCGACGTACTGATCATCATAATATTGATTCCGTCTCGAGAAAGGGTCGCAAACATACGGGCCGCCACTCCGGAATGAGACCGCATCCCCACCCCGACTAACGAGACTTTGGCAATCGCTTCATTGACTTCTACTGTTCGCGCGCCGACCTCTTTTGCCAAATCTCGTACAAGACTCATGGCTGACTTGAGATCTCCTCTCGGCACCGTAAAGGAAATATCCGTCAAAGAATCGTGACTTACGTTTTGAATAATCATATCCACATTGATCGCCGCTTCTGCTATCGCGACAAACATTTTAGCAGCAATGCCAGGCTGGTCCGGGACCCCCACCACGGTCACCTTGGCCTGATCGCGATCCCCTGTGATTCCAGAAACTAAGACTTGCTCCATATCGGTATCCTCTTGTACCACACGTGTTCCTGACCCGTCTTGAAAACTCGACCGCACTTCCATCGGCACCTGATATTTTGCGGCAAGCTCCACAGAACGTGTCTGTAACACCTTGGCTCCCAAACTGGCCAATTCTAACATTTCCTCGTACGAAATTTTCTCTAATTTCCTGGCTGAAGGCACCATATTCGGATCGGCTGTATAGATTCCATCAACATCAGTATAGATAAAACACGTATCCGCTTTCAGTGCAGCAGCCAGAGCTACCGCCGTAAGATCTGATCCTCCCCGCCCCAAGGTTGTCACATCGGATGCTTCATTCATGCCTTGAAACCCTGCCACAATAGGCACGACTCCGTCTTGCAAGGCCGCACGCACTCGTTGTGTATCAACACGAGAGACCCGTGCTTTGGTATGAGCGCCATCCGTGACAATCCCTACTTGCCGCCCCGTGAAGGATCGTGCATTGACGCCGAGGCTCTTTAACATCATCGCCATTAACGCAATCGTCACACGTTCCCCGGACGAGAGCAACACGTCCAGTTCCCGATCATCCTGATCCTGACTGACTTCTCTTGCCATTGTCGAAAGCCGATCGGTCTCTCCACTCATGGCAGACAGCACAACCACCAATTGATGCCCCTCACGATACGTTTTTTCAATAAGCCGGGCCACATGCTGAATGCGTTCAATGCTTCCGACCGATGTCCCGCCAAATTTTTGAATATAACATGCCATAACAACTACGACTTTCCAAAAAAACGCTCAAAAAATGTTGTCGCATTCTGCAGTGGGTGATCGAAAATTGCCTGATCATGAAAGACCATGTCGGATAGCTGACTATCGGCCTTCTGTCCTTCATACAGCAGATATCGGGCTGACGTATTCATCGCTTCTTCAGATTGACTAGCACCAGCCGTGGCAACCACAAGAAAACGACTTTCTCCACTGTTCACGCAAGATTGCTGTAACGGTCCCATCAAATATTCATCAATCTGTTCCAGATACTGCACGAACATCAATGCCGGAGTCGACGACCCTTGATCGAGAGACACGACAGAGAACGGTACATGGAGACACACGACGTCCTGTTTCTCAAGAATCATTGAAGCTCCATCCGCCATCTTTCGTAATCGTTCCGATTGATTCTCTGTCATATCGTCGACCTTTACCATGTGTAGCCCACTTGCCTTTCCCACTCCAAGATAGGGCCCATTGGGTGAAACCACTGTGCCGTGTATTGGCCACCGCTCCTTCAATTGTGGCACATCAACAGGCTTTCCCGGCCCCCACAACCACAAACAGTTTGCCGGCTTGAGGCCTGAATTGACCCGTTCTTGATTCACAGCATGATGGCAAAGAATCGTACGAGATGCCTCCATCAGCTCCAGTAATACGCGCGATCCCTCTCCCGCCGGCAAATAGGTCTCGATCGACAGTCCGATCGCGTCCTGCGGATTCCGGCAACAAATTTTGGCGTGCCCTCCCACCCAGAGCATGAGATGGTGTGAGTGATCTCCCAAGTAAAACTGAATGTTTTCTGATACTACTTGTTCATTAATCGTATCGATGAACTCACGGGCTTCCTCAGTCTCCAGGCCTCCTCCACACACATCGTCCATCACTAACGACGATCCAAGTTTTTTCCCGTCTCCCCATCCATCTTCTGCGCGCAAGGTGACAAAATCACAGAGAAACGCCACATCATGCTGATCAAGAACGACCTCTAGACTGAAACTTTCAAACGCACCAGGCCCGGAATACCATTTCTGTGTGTCATACCCTAATAGTCCTAAGAAGGCCAATTCTCCAGCGAATGCACGAGTTTCTCGAGGCACTCCTAATCGCCCGAGTTCCCCATGTCGCGTGAGTTCGTCAAGATGCGGAAGCTTGGCCGCCTCTAGAAGCGTACGGGCTCCTAACTCTTCAAAGGAACCCGTCGGTATTCCATCAATGTGAACCACGATCGTTTTTTTCACGATCCTTGTCTCACTAGTTAGGATTCATGGCATTGGAGATTCTACTGTATTGGCGATGGACACACAGTATGATGAGGGATTGAGGAAAATACGTTGAGCACATTTGCAACAAGATTTGGGTCAGATTTGGACGGAACGATTGAGAAAAAACCGAGGCATAACAGAGCTATGATGAGGTTTTTTCGATTGAGGCTCGTTCAAAGATGGCCCGAAGATTGGCTGCGAAATGTTCAAGTTATTCTCTCTCAAGCCCTTAGGTTGTTAATTGGGCGGCAACGGCTTCGCGAGTCGCAGGAACCGTGACCGGCCGATAGGATACAGATAATCCCGTATCGGGATCTTTGAGGCCATGACCAGTTAATGTACACACGATGGTACCCTCTTGGGGTAAAAGACCGTCACGATGCAGCTTATAAATCCCGGCAATTGAAGCGGCAGACGCAGGTTCACAAAACACCCCTTCTTCACAGGCGACCATTTGATAGGCCTGAATAATCTCCTCGTCTGACACCATATGAAGGCAGCCATCTGATTCCTTCACCGCTTGAAGGGCAAACATCCAACTCGCAGGATTTCCAATTCGAATAGCTGAGGCAACCGTTTGTGGTGATTCCACGACATGTCCCCTGACAAGTGGAGCGGCCCCTTCCGCTTGAAAACCAAACATGCGAGGCACCCCTTGCGACTGCCCAGCCGATTGGTATTCACAATAACCCCGCCAATACGCCGTAATATTTCCAGCATTGCCAACCGGTAACGCATGAATGACCGGCGCACGTCCAAGTTGATCACACACTTCCATAGCCGCCGTTTTTTGGCCTTCCAATCGAAAGGGATTCAGGGAATTCACAAGTTCAATCGCTGTTTCCTCACAAAGAGATTTGACGATGGTAAGAGCTTGATCAAAGTTTCCTTCTATCTGGATGACCCGTGCGCCATGCATCAGGGCTTGGGTTAACTTGCCTAACGCAATCTTCCCAGCCGGAACAACCACATAGGCCGGCAAACCAGCTTTTGCCGCATAGGCTGCTGCAGAGGCAGACGTATTTCCGGTCGAGGCGCACATGACGCCTTTAGCCTTCTTCTCCATGGCCTTTGTCACCGCCAGAGTCATGCCCCGATCTTTAAACGAACCCGTCGGGTTCGCCCCCTCAATCTTTAAAAAGAGTTCTCTCCCTGGACAGATTGTCTTCGCTAAGCATGTTGCCGGAATGAGGGGAGTATGGCCTTCCTGTAAGGACACAATAGGTGTCTGATCATCAACCGGAAGAAATTTCCGGTACTCCTCGATTATCCCTCGCCACGGTATCATAGTTGTCGTTCAGCCTTTATTGATCACATGTCACTCAAGATTTATTCGTTGTCTTCTATTCGTATCAACATTGTCGGTTCAGAAACAACGGCAAGAGCATTCATGTCGCGAAGTGCAGCTTGGATCCCTCGCTCATAAGATCGGTGGGTCAAGATAATCAACGGCACCGACTGCCCGTGCTTTCGCTCCTTTTGAAGAACCGATGAAATACTGATTCCTTGCTTGCCCAAAATCCCGGAAATAGTCGAGAGGACACTCGGTTCGTCTTCTACCATACAGCGTAAATAATACCGACTCTGGATTTCAGCCATTGGCTTAATTGACAGGGGTTGGCGCGACTCCCATTGAAAGGAGGTCGCCGGAATACGCGAGACAGACCCGTGAATTCGATTCCGAGCCAAATCGATGATATCCCCCACAACGGCACTCGCTGTTGGAAGAGAGCCCGCACCCTGCCCGTAGAGCACAATGTCTCCCACCGCATCGCCGACAACATGAATGGCATTATACACGCCATTGACCTGTGCAATAGGAGACTCCGTTCGAACCAACGTGGGGTGCACACGTGCCTCTATACTCTGTTCATGAAATTTCGCAATCCCTAACAGCTTAATGGTAAAACCCAATTCTCCGGCGAAGGCAATGTCCATCGTCGAAATATTGGAAATGCCTTCTGTATACACGGCACTCATCGGCACGGGAGTGCCATAGGCTAAGTTGACCATGATGACCAATTTATGAGCGGCATCAATACCGTCAATATCCAAGGAAGGATCAGCCTCTGCATAACCTTCTCGTGTCGCTTCTTTCAATATATCATGAAAATCTCGTCCCTCCAGCGTCATCCGGGTCAAAATGTAATTGGATGTTCCATTCATAATACCCGTTATTGATGTCAGATGATTGCCTGCGAGCCCTTCTGTCAGGGAACGAATAATAGGAATCCCTCCTCCGACGCTGGCTTCAAACCCAAGATCGGCTTGGGCCTTGAATGCCGCTTCAAAGATCTCTTCTCCATAGTCAGCGAGCAACGCTTTGTTCGCCGTCACCACACCTTTGCGACTCGACAGGGCTTGAAGAATAAAGCGCTTCGCCGGCTCATGCCCACCAATGAGTTCCACCACGATGTCTATCTGAGAGTCGTCCAGAATATCCTGAACATTAGTCGTCAATTTCTCAGGAAGAACCGTGACCCCTCGATCCGTAGTGATGTCCAAATCGGCAATTTTGGTGAGAACCACTTTTCGACCAACTCGCCGCGCAATAATGTCAGCATTATTTTGCAGAATTTTCACGACACCAGTCCCAACCGTGCCAAACCCAATCAGTCCAACCCGTACCTCTCCGTCCATTATGAGACTGTCTCCAACTTCATGGCTTGACGAATTCCGCGGACGGCTTGAAAAATCCGGTGTTCGTTTTCAACGAGCGCAAACCGCACATACTCATCCCCGCCCTCACCAAATCCAATCCCTGGCGACACCGCCACTTTTGCTTCTCGTAGCAGAAATTTTGAGAATTCTAAGGATCCCATACCCAGATACGGCTCGGGAATTTTCGCCCAGGCAAACATGGTCGCGCGTGGATAATCGATGGGCCATCCAATTCGATTCAAGCCACGAACCAACGCATTCCGTCTCCGTTCATACCCTCCGACAATCTCTTTCACGCAATCCTGAGGACCGTTTAATGCGATAATACTGGCAATTTGAATCGGCTGAAACATCCCATAGTCCAAATAACTTTTCACTCGAGTCAATGCGCCAATAAGTTCAGGATTTCCCACACAAAAACCCACTCGCCAACCTGGCATATTGTAACTTTTAGAAAGCGAATAGAATTCTACGCCAATTTTCTTGGCGTCAGGAACTTGCAATAAACTCGGTGCGCGATATCCATCAAACACTAAATCGGCATAGGCGAGGTCATGAATAATCCATACATTATGTTCCAGCGCAAAATCGACGATCTTGTGAAAAAACTCCAGATCCACCACCTGAGTGGTCGGATTATGGGGGAAGCTGATGATCAAGGCTCGTGGCGCTGGCTGGGTTTGTCGATAGGCATGCGTCAAGTTTTCAAAAAAATCGGTGTCGGGGCTCAATTCAACACCACGCACCTCTCCCCCGGCAATAATGACACAATACATATGAATTGG
>QIMB01000392.1 GCA_003233615.1 Nitrospirota bacterium | reverse complement strand
CTTGATGGGAGGTGACTGTTTGAACGTCGGCTGCGTACCTTCTAAAGGAATGATTCGAGCTGCAAAAGCCTGGACCGCTGTCAAAGAAGCCGAACAGTTTGGCGTACACATATCAGGAGAAATCAAAGGAGATTTTAGCGAAGCCATGGCCCGCATGCGAAAATTACGTGCACGGATCAGTCATGTTGACTCTGCTCATCGTTTTTCCAAACTTGGAATCGATGTCTTTATAGGAAATGGACGATTCACCAGCTCTAGCATGATCGATGTCGATGGGACCACACTTCAATTTGCCAAAGCTGTCATTTGCACCGGTGCACGCGCAGCTGCACCGCCCATTCCTGGACTCGATCACGTGCAATACTTGACCAATGAAACCATTTTTTCTTTTTGGAGTGATCGGCGCAGGACCGATTGGCTGTGAGATGGCACAATCCTTCGCTCGTTTTGGCAGTCAGGTATTTTTGGTAGAAGCCATGCATGGCGTGCTGCCGAATGAAGATACAGATGCATCAGAAATCATCGAACGATCCATACTCAATGATGGCGTACAACTACTCTGCTGCGGAAAAGAGTTACACATCAAATCGGTTGGCGAAAATACGCATATGTCCGTCAGCTCTCATGGGCAACACTATGATATCCCCGTTGATGAAATCTTAGTGAGTGTTGGACGATCTCCAAATACAGATGGGTTATTGATCGCAAAGGCGTCACGGTCAATCATAGGCTGCAAACGACGAATCCTAAAATATTTGCGGCTGGCGATATTTGCTCCCCATTTAAGTTTACCCACACAGCAGATGCTCAAGCTCAAATTGTCATTCAAAATGCCTTATTTCCTCATCCATTTGGACTAGGCTATGCGAGTACAGAACATCTCATTATCCCCTGGGCCACATATACTCAACCAGAAATCGCCCACGTCGGGCTTTACGAACAAGACGCTAAGAAAAAGGGCATTGAAGTCGATACATTCACATTTCCACTGAATGAAGTCGATCGCGCGATTCTGGATGGAGAAGATGAAGGTTTTGCACGAGTCCATGTCAAAAAAGGAACAGACACAATCGTCGGAGCCACGATTGTCGCCGCTCATGCTGGAGATATGATTAGTGAGTACACGCTCGCAATGAAAGGGGGACTTGGGCTGAACACTATTGCCAGCACCATTCACCCCTACCCCACGCAAGCAGAAGTCATTAAGAAAACGGCGAACGCGTGGAGAAAAACCACGCTCAGTGAAGGCAAAAAACAATTTTTGCGCAAGCTTTTTTCTTGGATGCGCCGATAGCGCAAATAGAATGCATTATGGTTCAGACACATAAACTACAAGAATTTCATTTTGTACTCATTGTGGTCGTTCTTCTACTGGCTAGTTCCCCGACAGTCCTGGCAGAATCCGATGACCAATTATTTGTTGGGCCGTTTTCCACGGCACAACCTGGTACAACATTTCCTCCTGGCTGGAAACCGCTCACCTTTGAAAATATTCACGCTCATACACAATATGACCTGGTCAACGATGAAGATCGCATCGTCGTCAAAGCTGTGAGCCGGCAATCGTCTTCTGGTATCACCAGAGAGATCACTATTGATCCCAAAAAGTATCCCGTGGTGCAATGGAGCTGGAAAGTTACCAATGTTCTGAAGAACGGGAATGTCCACAAAAAATCAGGAGACGATTACCCAGCTCGCCTGTACATTACATTTGAATATGACAGTTCAAGAGTTGGATTTTTTGAAAAAGCCAAATATGAAACCGCTAAACTCCTGTACGGACAGTATCCACCGATTGGCGCCATTAATTACATTTGGGAAAGCACAAGCCCGATTGGCACATCAGTTCCCAATCCCTATACCGATCGAGTCAACATGATCGTCATTGAAAGTGGAGAAACCCTACTGAACGAATGGATAACCGAAGAAAGAAATGTTTTTGAGGATTACAAACACGCATTTGGGGAAGATCCGCCAAATATTTCAGGCGTAGCCATCATGACCGATACGGATAATACACAAGAAAGTGCTGTGGCATATTTCGGAGATATTGTATTTAAAAGATCGGTACACAGACAGGAGTGAGAAGTAAGGAGAACCACTTTTCCCAATCAACCTCTTTCCTTCCTGCTCTCTACCATTTACGCTTACCTTAATTTCTGTTTACGCATAATCTGGTTCGTTTCCGAGCTTCCATTTTATATTACATCCTGCACTGGGACGTTGCTGACGTATAACAGGCTGCTCCGCTAACACCGCATCAAGAGCTTCACGTAAATCCTGCCCAGTTACCGGCTTCCCATTTCCTGGCCGGCTTTCGTCCAATTGTCCACGATACACAAGACACCTTTGACGATCAAACACAAAAAAGTCTGGGGTACAGGCTGCAGTAAACGCTTTAGCCACGGCCTGTGTCTCGTCATAACAGTAGGGAAATTTCCACCCCAATTGTTCGGCCATTTCCTTAAGCCGTGGTGGAGCATCAGTAAGATGTCGCGTGACATCATTACTACTGATCCCCAAGACTCCAAGTTCCGTTTCTTGGTAATCTTGTTCCAACAGTGTGAGTTCTTCTTGCACATGCACGACATACGGACAATGACGACAGATGAACATCACCAGCAAGACAGACCTCTCTCGAAAAAACTCAGGAGAAATCATCTTCTGAGTACGAACATCGGGCAGAGCAAAGCTTGGCATTGATGTCCCTAACGCAAGCATTGTGGACTCTTTTAATGCCATCACAAACTCCTTTGCTGAATACTTATGGGCAACAAATCCATCGAGATGGATCCACACCTTCTTCGTCTACTTCAACACTACATTCGCAGAGCCGGCTCATGGTCGCGGAAAAGTCACAGGCAGTTTTAAGAATCGGAAGAAGAACCCGATGAGGGTTGTTCGTGTTTCCACGTTCGAAAGCGTTTCAGCAATTCCTCTTTCATGTGAGGCGGCACCGGTTCCGCAGGTAATTTCCGCAATATGGCAACCGTATATTTCATCTGACGCAAGTAATTTCGACATGCGACGCATAGCCCTATATGCATCTGAAAACGAAGGCGTTGAGTCAACGTAAACGAGCCCTCCAGATAGTCGGTGATCAACTCAGCAATATCCTGACAACTAAAATTGCCAGTCAAGTAGCCCATAAGTTGTTGTTTGAAATTTCTATCCATTACTGCTAGAGATTTCCTCCACGTACATATGGATCTAAGACACGGCGCACTTTGGTCCGAGCTCGATGCAATAATACTCGCTGATTAGTCTCGCTAATAGTGAGGATATTACACACCTCCTCGGCGCTAACCCCTTCAACATCTCGCAAGGTAATAACCTGCCTCTGAGTATCAGGCAATCCGTTAATTGCCACTTCAATCGCCGTTCGACATTCTTTAGACAGCAAAGCACGTTCAGGTGTATCTGGCTCCCACCCTTGAGGGGGATCAATCCAATACCCTTTCCCAGAACCTTCTGCGACAAATAGCGAGTCTTCAAAGGAAGGCCCTTCGTCGCCTTCAAAATCTGACCCAGGTAATCCAAATGGCTCATAGCGTCGTTCCCGTGTTCCTCGAGTCTTCGCTCGATTTGTAAGAATGCGAAACAACCATGTTTTGAAGGAAGAGCGACCCTCAAACCGAGCAATCCCTTCCAACACCCCCATCCAGGTT
Organism: Nitrospirota bacterium; assembly: GCA_003233615.1. Classification (GTDB taxonomy): domain Bacteria; phylum Nitrospirota; class Nitrospiria; order Nitrospirales; family UBA8639; genus Nitrospira_E. The sequence goes on along the minus strand of QIMB01000392.1, from coordinate 3,651 downwards.
TCCTGCACGACTTCTTCTGCGACTGCTCGACTCGGAACATAGGCCATAGCTAATCGCAGCAAAGAACCTGAATACCAGTCCATCACCACAGTAAACACCGCATCATCCCCACGTTGCAACGCTTCCACTAACCCAGCTTCATCAAGCTGAATGATTTCTTGCAGAGTCGGAACACCCAACATGATGAACAAACGAGAAGGCCATGGCCACACAAATAATACCATGGCGGAGATTATCCACTGGATGCCAGTGATAATCAAGACTACGTAAATTTTAACAAAAAAAACGAGGGAAATATGGAAGGAGGATTTATGTATCTTGAAAGATCTGGGCAAGAATGCCGGTGCGGGTTGTGCTCTTTGTTTTCTTCAATAAATGTCGAACATGCTCTTTCACGGTATGTTCACTGATATCCAAATGCTGGGCAATTTCTTTATTGGTCCAGCCTTCACTAATGTATTTCACAATTTCTACTTCACGATCGGTCAACCGAAACTGATCTTTCGCTTGCTCAGAGACAATGCGACGTTCCCGACCAATTCTTTCCATAAGAACTAACATACATGCGTCATCATCTCGTGAATGAGGCGCCAACGGAAACCCACGAAACAACACCGGGATAGGCAAATCGCCTGCTACCCGCCGCAATTCATGTTGTTCTTCAGAGTTCTCTTGGTCTTCGTGTTCCAATAAACTGCGAAGAGACATACACAAATCTAGAATTTCTACCGGTAATACTTCCTGAGATCCAGCCTCATTCCGTGCTGCCGAAATCTGCTGGTTCAACACTTCAGCTTCAGAATTCATAAAAAGCACATCGCCCGTCCCAGCAAATAACATAACGCCAGGAATTGAGCGCCGCTCAGCAATCGCCTCCAGCCGAGTCAATCCACCGCCATTACTCCCATTTGGCTGAATCGAACAAGGGATGCCAATTGATCGCCGAGTCACGGATGGCTCCATGTACACAGATGAATATTCATATATTATTCCGAAAAACAGGCTCGGTTGAGATCCTCATCCAACACGCCAGCAACTCAGGAAACATACCCACTGAATATGTCGGATGCTCCAGACAAGAACTTAAATAAACAGTGAGACACACACGAGCAAATACAAGAAAAAGACCAGAACCCAAAAGACTCGTGGCCTAGAAAAAAGTGAGGATGGATGCCCTTGGAATGGGCCTATCCCTGTTCTGTCGATTGACTTTTTGCGGTTTCGTGGAAGGAGATTGCTTTTGAGTAGAATCAGGAGTTTTATAGGGGGCAATTTAGCCCACAACACTGGAAATGCATCACTAAAGGAATTTGTAAATACATTTTGGTATGTGAAATTTCCTTTTCGTAAACACAATGCCAAGAAGATTACCCTCTCGCATAAGGATTTGCTTTTTGACATTCTGCACAACAGCCGATCGAGTTTTTTCGGCTTCCAGAACAAGTACGACTCCATTGGCAGTTTCACAAATGGCAAGGCTATCAGATGTTACACTCGCCGGTGAGGAATCAATCAGAATAAGCGAAAACTGTTCACGCGCTGTTTTCCACATATCGGTAGAACCGAAAAAACTACGGTCTGTCAAAGAACGCTGAACCTTCGAAGAAAGAGAAGCTAAAAACAGATTTGTGTCTTCAACTTGGGAAATAACTCCATCAAGCGCTTTCCCTTCTTTTAAAACATGTTCCAGTGGCGGCTTGGTCTCTATCGAAAACGCTTGGTTTTGTGATGGCTTATTGAAATCGGCCTCGACAAGAAGCACAGGCTTATTACTATGACGAGCTGCAGTCAGGGCAAACTCCCGAATAAGCGTTGACGTCCCTTCTCCAATGCGAGAACCAATAAACTGAATCACGTTTTGGTCGGGGTTGGGAAGACGAGCTGCAATATTTTGAGCTAAAGCCAGCAGTTCGGCTTCTTCATAAAACCTGGGAAGGGAAAAGTGGCTGAAACCTGTCAAAGGCGGGGAAGCATAAATAGTAGCCTTATGGCTCAGCTCCTTAGACGAAGAAATCGTCAGCTCATCATTCAGCTCTTTTGCTTCTGACAGTCGTTCTCCATGAGCTATTTGCAACGCATCATATATTTTACTCATTGAAATTCCTTATTGTTACGATGTGTAGGTAACACAATATTCTGACCGGGAAGAATGACATCGGGGTTCACGATTTCAGGATTATATTGCGCAACCCACTTAATATACTCCTCACTTTGAGACCCATACGTTTCCATGATGATTTGGCTTAAACTTTCTCCTTCTCGCACTTCTCGAACAGCATATCCTTTAGCCAGAGAAATTGGTACACCTATTTTTAATACTGATTCTCCCTTACGAGTTTTATCATGAGTAGTAGTTTTGATACCCCTTGAAGAACTGGCAGGTTTTCTGTAGGAAGATTCTCCAGAATCATCTGAGCTCCGGCTTTTCTGAACAACACTGGGCCTTAGAGTATGATTTTTTGATTTGAAAATATCTTGGTTGGAAAGAAAACCAGGTTGTTCGTCTGAGCGAGCCTTGACCAGCGCAACGCTAGGAACTTCCACCGATTGCGAGGCATCCGAACTTGTTACGGAAGGTTCCCCATGCAAACCCATTCTTGGTTGATTCTGATCCACACTATTGCCTAAAGCTGTATCAGCAGATGATTCAGCATTTTGGCTATGGGTCTGTTGACTAACGATAGCTGAAGATTCCGGCACTGACTCTCCTCCACCCTTGATCGACGCATTCCCATCTAACTGTTTAACTACTGATTGTATTTCTACAGCACCATTTTGCCAGGGCAAATCAAAAAAGACAATTAACCCAACTACTAAGATGGCTGCTATACTCAATCCAACTACCCACTTAAGCTTTGAAGCTGGCTTCGCGGCTCTATTAGAATCAATATCCCCAATAATTTCACGTATGACACTCACTGGAACAGGCTTACACTGCCGACCAAACCCGGTAATAAGAGCATTATCGCAAAGAATATTGATTCTCCGAGGAATGCCTTTCCCTTTTCGAGCAATAAGATTAAGCGCGCTTTTCGTAAAAGGTACAGGTATATTTTCATGTTCCGAGAATAACAAGGCAGACCCAGCTGTACATGCTCGCGCAATCCGATGCTCAATGAACGCATGGCTCTCTTCCCGCGTAAGGGGAGAAATAACCGCCCAAAGGGCAATACGTTGCTTGAGCTGCCTGAGGGAAGTTTGCTGTAACATGTTATCCAATTCAGGTTGGCCCAATAGAATGATTTGGATAAGTTTATCTGTTGGGGTCTCCAAATTTGAAAACATACGAAGATTTTCTAGTGTTTCCACAGGCATATTTTGTGCTTCATCAATAGCCACAACAACCGTCCCGCCGTCTTGATACTCCGAGATGAGAACTTCATGTAGTTGATCCACCATTTCGGGGATTTTATCGCTCCTCGGTGTCAACTCTAAACTACGGAACATGGAAATAAGAAGATCATGAAAGGACAGAACCGGGTTGAAAATGTAGATCGTCTTCTGTTTCCGAGAGGCTTTTCGTTCAAGATACGCACGAAGAATCGACGTTTTCCCAACACCTACTTCCCCAATAATTGCGATAAACCCTTTCCTTTTCTCAACACCATAGATAATGGCTCCCAGCGCTTCCTTATGGCTAGGACTTAAATA
>QIMB01000095.1 GCA_003233615.1 Nitrospirota bacterium | reverse complement strand
ACGTGGAGCATCAAGAACGAGTGGACAAAGGGCAGATGCAGCTAGAGTTTGAATTTTAAGGGCCACGCGGCGTAAGCCCGTGGGTATCTACGGGCATTATCCTAGAAACCACCTTCAGCCTCAATACCTGATCAGTTCCCGTTTCCCTTGATGAAGCGTCATCTCTCCTTATTTTTTCCCTGGCGGCAAGATCAGCCCTTTCCAAAAAAACATTTTCGCCCAAAAATAGCCTGCCCATGGCAACGCAATTGCCGACACGGGGTGCAAAAATCCTGTCCACACGCATATACCTGCTAGTGTCATCAAGAGGACGAAGCCCAGGAAATACCACAACCCCACTAATCCTCGACCACGATGTTCAATCGTGACATTCGACACCGTTTTTTTTGCTTGTCGCACAGATCGTTGCGTGAAGGCCTTCATTCGATTGGCAAAATACCCTGGGAATTTCCGCAAGAGATATTGCTGATACTTTGTTTGCGCTAATCCCAATAAGACACCGGCAATCAGCAGAACAGAACTATACGTAAAGGTCTCCCACCCATATTGGCCCTTATATAATTGATAGCCCAATGCTGCCACTCCAACCACAATGGCAATGAGGCCTAAGAGACTGGCAGGGAATAAGATATAGGTACGGATAAACTCCTGAGCCTTCTCCGTTTCATCTTCGTGACGTCTTGCTGTAATAACTTTAGGCATTGCTCGTGTTCTCTTTAGAAATTTCCAGTACCAGAAACCCGATCATCATTGTGCCCCATGCTATCCTCAGCATCTAGGCCTTCATCTTGAGGGATACAATACCGTTCACCAAACCATCCCTGCAAATCAATCAATTGACAACGCTGAGAACAAAAAGGCCGAAACACATTCCCCTCCCAGAAAACAGCCTTATCACATGTTGGACACGTAAGTGTGTTCTTTCCCATTATTGAATATCTCAACCATTGTGCAGTTAGACGTGAAACTGCGCGTCATAGAGACCAGCATACAGCCCACCCTTTGACATGAGCGTCAAATGATCCCCTTCCTCAAGAATGATTCCATGATTCAACACCACGATTCGATCAACCGTCTGTAAGGTCGATAGCCGATGGGCAATAATAAAGGTCGTTCGTCCCCGCATCAACTCATCCATGGCAATTCGAATATGTACTTCTGTCTCGGTATCAATATTTGACGTCGCTTCATCCATCACCACAATAGGTGGATCCTTTAATAACACACGGGCAATAGCCATTCGTTGTTTTTGCCCGACAGACAATTTCACACCTCTTTCGCCAATCCATGTGTCATAGCCTTCGGGTAAAGCCGTAATGAATTCATGAGCTTGCGCGGCCATCGCTACGGCTTCAATCTGCTCATGCGAAGCGGAAATATCTCCATAAGCAAGATTCGCCCTCACCGTTCCATTAAATAAAAATGGTTCTTGTTGGACAAATCCGATTTGGTCGCGCAATGTGGATAAGGGAAGATCTCGAATATCATATCCATCCAATTCAATGGCTCCATCTCCAACATCATAATACCGAAAGAGCAGCTTCATTAATGTGCTTTTTCCGACACCACTCGGCCCCACCAACGCAACATGTTCACCTGGCTCGACCACCAAAGAGAGCTTGGTAAACACGGGGGACTCAGGACGATAGGCAAATGTCATATCTTTCCATTCAACTTTTCCAGAAAATCGCGCCTTCGGTGGTCGAAGTGTGCCATGATCAGGCACAGCCGGCTCGACATCTAACACCTCAAACACACGTTGGCTAGCCGCTAAGGCATGTTGTAACAGATGATTGACTGAATGGATTTGATTCACGGGCGTATAAAATAATACGAGGTATGACAAAAACATCACAAATTCACCGATGGTCAACCGTCCGGCCACAACCTCCCCCGCTCCAAACCACACAATCAAGACCGTTCCTAGGCTGCCAATAAATATCATACTCGGAGAATAGATCGACCAGAGATACATCGCCTTTAAATTGGAGTCGCCATATTGTTGAGACATATCTTGAAATCGGGATTGTTCATACGATTGGCGATTGAAACCCATCGTCTCTCGTATGCCAGACAAGGCATCCTGCAAATATCCATTCAGTTCAGCCGCCTGTTGACGAATATCATGATAATAGCGATGCACGCGACGGGTAAAAAATACACCGCCAATAATTAATATGGGAATGGGAAGTAAGACTAAAAGGGCGAGCTTCCAGTTCAGAATAAACAAAATGGTTAAAATGCCAACCAAGGTCAACGTCGCTGTGAGCATGCCTTCAAAACCATCAATGAAAATACGTTGGACATGTTCCGTATCATTCACCACACGAGACATGATTTCTCCCGTCGATCGATTTTCGTAATACTGCAACGATAACCGCTGTAAGGCATCGAACACCTCTCGACGCAAACGATGAACAACACGCTGTTCGAGCATATTATTAAATCGAATGCGAAGTGAATTGCAGAGGTTTTTCAACCCATAGGCCAGAAGAAGTCCGAGCAGCACCCACCACAACAGATCCATGTTGTGCGCAGGAAGCACGTCATCAATCACAATTTTAATAAGCCAAGGCGGGAGGAGTTCCAATGCCGTGGTCAGCGCAGCAAAGAAAAAAGTCACACAGACCAATGCTCGATACGGTGCAAGATATCTGAGGACTCGAAAAAGGGATTTCACGGTAAATTTATGCGCTTACGGTTGTAACTGATCAAAAAAATCGGAAGGACAACGCCATATCTCTGATATGGATACCGCACATACAAGATCAATGGAGAATATGTGTGGCGTCGCTTAGGATGGGACGTTAAATCACTGCGGCGGATTCTTCCCGCCAGTACGCATCAAACTCTTCCAACTGCGTCAAGGTAGACATGTCAGTCATTCGATCAATAAACAACTTCCCGAGTAAGTGATCCATTTCATGTTGGATACACACGGCATACAGACCATTGGCTTCGAAATCTTGGAGCACGCCCTGACGATCATAGGCCTGCACACGCACCATCGAGGGTCGGACAACTTTCCCCCTCATGTTATCAATACTCAAACACCCCTCCCACATTTCACTTTGGGTAGGTCCGTAAAACACGATTTTTGGATTAATGAGCACTGTTTTGGGGATGCTATCTTCTCCACCACATTCCATCACCACGACCTGTTCGGATTGAGCCACTTGCGGAGCGGCTAACCCAATGCCTTCATAATGCACCATTGTGTCAAACATATCATCAAGGAATTCCTGGAATCGCCGACTTCCTATCGTCGCAGGATCGACAGGATCGGCAATGTGCCGAAGAATCGGGTTTCCAACTTTTGCAATCGTGAGCACAGCCATACCACGTCACTCCCTATGTGAAAGCTGTCTCATGAACTCGCATCCGAATTCGCTGAAGTGTGTGGTGCCTTGGCTGGGGCAGCATCACTATCAAATCTGGATTTATTTTCTTCCCACCACGCCCACCATTCCTTTGACCATTCTTCTCGTTTTTCTGGCGTCGAGATTTCCCAATCATGGATAGCGCCACTAAATCGGGTAAGAATCCAAAAAGAATCACGAGCCGTAATCGAGACATATTGCTCAGGGTCTGGAATGACGCCAATAATAATGGGCAGTACTTCCTTTCGATGCACATTGCGTGCTTCAAACACTGCCGTATTGCGAATGGTGGAGTTGGGGTCTTTCGCCATACCGGCAATAGCAGGAATGACTTGATTCGGATCCAAGCGAGTGGCTACGCGAAGCGCATGCGATCGCACTTTTGATTCCTCATTTTGTTCCAAAGCCACTTCTACCAGGGCTGGAACGGCAGATGGATCTTTAATCATTTTCAAGGTTTCGATCGCATTATATCGGATACGGGTACCCGGCATTTTCAGGGCTTTGACTAAATGTGGAACAGAATGTTTGCCAAAATGCTTAAATTCTCCCATAGCCCAGTATTCCTGTTTGCCATCCAATAATGGCAGGAGCGATTCTAAGCGCGCCTGTTCCTGTGGAGTTAAAATATCCGGAGCAGGTGTGGCATCTTCCCCCGGGGCATAGTCAGGCTGTGGTGGTGGATGAAAGGGAAGCTGAGTGAGAACTACATGCGGAAGATTGTCTCCCTGGTCGGCCAACACGAACCCGTTTCCCAGGACAAACACCAGAGCCAGACAGAGAATAAAGTGGATTCGACGTATCACATGCATGCAATGCCCTTTCGTCAGTCTCAAATCAACAACACGATAATCGATTGAGTCTAGTAGTAGATAACCAAAACGGTCAAGCCAACGACATGGATGGTAGAATTAGGGCTTGTCCATAAAGAACTTTGACGAAATTGCACCAAGATTTGTGAAAAGCTGAGTCGATGGCAGGAGTACGACTGCACACGTAGCCAGAGGATTGCTCAAATAAAGATCAGGCAAAGCTAGCCAAAGCTTAGCGCGATGAGATTCGAGCATCCCGCAGGATGAACCCTTTCGTATTGTTTCGTAAGCCTTAAGGAGAGAGGAAAGGATAAAGTCAATGGAGGGCCGGAGAACGAAGCGGTGTTTTCATGGCACCCTCCCGCAACAGTTTCCGGGGAGCACTATCCGTTCTTCACACTCATGCGCATCAGGGATTGCAACGCGGCTTCCTGAACTGTCGAGCACGGATCCTCAAGTGCCGTTGTTAACGCTTCTAGTGCTAATCGTTGATGAGAGACTCCGTCCGTTTCGCCACCCAACTGAATGGCGGCATCCAAACGAATACTTGGATCCTGGTGAAACAACAGGGTGCATGACGAGCCTTCGTTTTTTTTTGGACCAGTTTTGATATACATAACCGTTCTCCTTTACAGCATCACCTGCACGTTAGAAAATATATCGGTTTCATTTTTGGACTTCTTGAGCCAATGATGCACGATTGTGGAAGTTTGTAGATTCTTCTGAAAACCTGACATTGGATATCTGCTCATCAGACTCTTTTCTGAACTATCCTGGGGAGTGATGCAGTTCGCGCTATTCGGTGAGCATGCAAAGACAGCCCCAGAATGCGCTTTGCTACAGAGCCCTATCAAGCACAGGCGTTTCAATAACTTCATACTCCTGACCAACGATGTCATCCATCGACTCATAGATCGGCACAAGCTTCGTGAAATTCACAAACTCCAGCATTTCTCGAACCATGGGACGAGGATTCACCATACTCAAACGAATGTTTTGTCGGTTGAGATGATGGTACGTCAAAAATAATTTCCCCAGGCCTCGACTATCAATTGTCGTCAATGATTGGAGATTTAGAAGAATATGCCGACCGTGTGCCTTCTGCGCCTGATGCACCGCTGACTCCAACAGGTGTTCAGCATGTGCATCCAAACATGCTCCAAGGGCAATGATATGCATAGTTGAATGAGGAGATAATTTCGTAGATACGTGATTCATGAGTTGCCAATCTTTTCGGTTCTCAGGGAGAGCAACTTAAGACATGAGAACCGTTCCAGTCATATATCGTTAGGCAACGGACCGAACATCAGTTTTGTGTTGAACAATCGGAATAATCGTGGCTAAATTCACTACATGGAGCAATTCTTCAACAGAGCGCCTCGGATTCAGCACCGTCAGTGCGGCTCCCTCTTTGCGCAAGGAATGATAGAGAAGTAACAACTTGCCAATGCCGGCACTATCCATCGAGGACACATTTGAAAAATCAAAAATCACACGTTTACATCGTCGACCTTCTCCAGCAGCTAACGCCGTTTCTACCGGCACACGAGCAGCCTTATCAAAGCGTCCTGATAACAATAAAATTCGAGTCTCCTTCTCCCATCGCGTCATGACTAACATGATCCATATCCTCCTTCGTGATTGCTCTAGCAAAGCACTGTTTAATATCTATTTTCTGCCCATCGATGCCCACGAGAGAATGTATTGAGCAACCTGCATGCCATGAATCACCACGTAACAATTTGTACGGTACAGTAAGAATACTCGTGAAAACTGTAAAAATTTCAAGCAGTATAAAACCAGCTCATCTACTCAACATATCGCGATATTCCTACCACACGATGCAGACCTTACCCCGTTGGGAAAAATGTTCCATACCAAGCACGGCTCAACCCCCAGATTAATTATGGACGAAGAATTACCGGCGCAGGTAACTTCAAGGAGTAGGCGTTGTTCCAATTGAGGAGAATGAAAAAAGAGGAAAGAAGAGCCCTGAGTGCCGGAGGCCGGACACTGGTTTCAAGCTCCTAAGTGCAACGGATGATTTGATCTTTGTAGGAAGCGAGGCAGAGGAGTCTGTAAGAGCACCAACTCCCACACCAACGTTAAAAGGCAGGAGGGAAATTTTCTCCAAAATAGCGAATAGGCATTAATCCCTAATTTGGTGCTGCAGCTAAGTCAATGTACGTATTATGTACAAAATGATTAGCCTGGAACCGATTTTGTATCCTTAAGGGGGACGTCGAGTGATGCTTAACCCACTCAAACGGGATGGGTGGTAAACAACAAACGGTGATGCCTACGTCTGATCGGAAGGCTTAGCGGCTATGCACAAACAGCAGCGTACTCCACTGCGTCCTCTTCAGACGCATAGATCGAGACAATCTCCGAGAGATGCGCCCAATCTAAATGATACCGAAGATAGGGTGGTGGCTTCACAACACTCATCTGGAGATGAGTGG
>QIMB01000468.1 GCA_003233615.1 Nitrospirota bacterium | reverse complement strand
CAAGGGTTTCAAGTGATCTTCCAACGCGACACCGAAGAATCATTGACTTCTTCGTCATCATGATTGTTTAAAAGGCTGTATACGTTTGACTATGAAAATTGCCACGTGGAATGTCAATTCCATACGAGTCAGAATACCTCACCTCATTGAATGGGTGGCGCAAGCTGATCCAGACGTCATTCTTTTACAGGAACTCAAAACGACAGAAGATCAATTCCCGCGGACGGCTATCGACGAATTGGGGTACAACATGGCCATCGTTGGACAAAAAACCTACAATGGAGTGGCCATCCTTTCCAAGCAACCCATTCAAGTAGAACAGACCATGCTCCCCGGTGATTCCTCTGACGAACAAGCACGTTACGTAGAAGCCCTGATTGGAAACATTCGCATTGCATCAATTTATCTCCCCAATGGCAATCCGGTTGGTACGGAAAAATTCTCGTACAAACTCAAATGGATGGATCGATTAATCGCTCATGCCCGTTCACTATTGGGCTTAGAAGAAGCGGTGGTCTTGGCTGGCGATTTTAATGTATGCCCCACAAATGACGACGTCTACGACCCCAATGGCTTTGCCGACGATGCCTTATGTCGACTGGAATCCCGTGCCCGTTTTCGTGAACTCAGCAACTTAGGCTACACCGACGCCCTTCGTGCGTACCATCCAGAACTGGGGCTCTATACCTACTGGGATTATCAAGCCGGAAGATGGAACCGTGACGAAGGACTACGCATTGATCACCTCATGCTTTCACCACAGGCGACAGATAGGCTAATCACTGCTGATGTTGATCGAACTCCTCGCGGAATGGAGAAACCCTCAGACCATACCCCGGTCTGGTGTGAGCTACAACAGGCATAGCCCATCGTGCTGTCTACGTTTTCCAAGAAATACGGTGGCAATTATTCATGACGGGTTGAAAATTCCTTCTCCATCATTGGCAACCGTTGTAAAATGATCTATGCTTTAATGTAGCTCAACTTCTTTATCGAATTTCACAATCTCTTCTTATGGATTCAATTAAATTCGGGACTTCAGGCTGGCGCGCGATTGTTGCGGAGGACTTTACTGTCCAGAATATCCGCATTGTGTGCCAAGGCATTGCCCAATATCTCCGTCAGCAAAAAATCGGGCAACAGGGAATGTTGATTGGTTATGATGCACGGTTCCTAGGAGAAAGGTTTGCCAAAGTGGTAGCGGAAGTCATGGCAGCCCATGGCATCCCTTGCCTACTATGTGATCGAGACACGCCGACCCCAACTATTTCATATCATGTCATCAATCGAAAATTAGCTGGTGGGATTAATATCTCCGCCAGTCACAATCCCCCCGAGTGGAATGGTATTAAATTTACGCCAGACTGGGGAGGACCAGCATTGCCCGAAACCACCAAGGCCATTGAGCTACGGATCCTCCCATTGTTACATGGCGAACATCTCAAATGGTCACCCTGGGAACAAGCGCAACGTGATGGAATGGTCCGCTATTTTGACCCTCAACCGGATTATCTCAAAGCACTAGAAAAACTCGTCGACCGGGACCGCATCCGCAATGGACGCATTCGCGTGATCTTTGATCCGCTCTTCGGAACGACTCGAAATTATCTCGACGAATTCCTTCGTGAAGCCGGAGCGAAAATGGCCGTGTTGCATCATTGGCGCGATCCCTATTTTGGAGGATTCCGACCAGAACCCACAGATGAAACATTACAAGAATTAAAAGACACTGTCTGCAAAGAAGGAGCGCATCTAGGACTCGCCACAGATGGAGACGGTGATCGGTTCGGCGTTGTCGATGCAGATGGAACGTTTATTCAAGCCAATTATATCTTGGCGGTTCTCTTAGATTATCTGATAAAAAGCCGGCAATGGACCGGAGCCGTCGCCCGTTCAGTGGCCACAACCCATCTGATCGATGCCGTAGCTGCGCACCATGGCTTATCCGTGCACGAAACACCCGTGGGATTCAAGTTCATCGGAGAATTGCTGGCTAAAGGGGAAATCGTCTTCGGTGGAGAGGAAAGCGCAGGCCTATCAATCAAAGGCCATGTGCCTGAAAAAGATGGAATTTTAGCAGGGGCCCTGGTTGCGGAAATGGTGGCCTTTACGGGAAAAACTGTTCAAGACTTGTTGAAAGATCTGTTCGAAAGAGTGGGAGTGCTCCATTCCACCCGACAAGACCTGACCATCAGTGAACACATGCAAGAACAAATCAAACAACTGATTGACCATCCTCCAACAGCCTTTGCTGGAACGGAAGCCACGCAGGTCAATAAATTAGACGGATGTAAATGGCTGCTACCGGATGATGGCTGGTATCTCATTCGACCCTCAGGGACAGAACCCATCATCCGCTGCTACGGTGAAGCCAGAACTCCTGCACGACTAGAAGAAATCATGCAAGCCGGCCAAAGCCTTCTCAAAAAGTAAATCACTCAATCATCAGACGTTTTAACCTAAAGACAGCAGTTGGGCGCGCAAAAGCTGTGCAAGCAATTGATGTGCATAGGAAATGGACAAATTGTGTAGTCACCTTATGACTGATGAGTCAATTTTTTAATTTCCTAGGCGCGTCAAGGGGTTGTGCAAACTTTCGTGATCAAACTGCTGTTTTGAGGTTTCAAGGAACAAGCAAAAAGCAGTTACACTTGTGTACAGTTTGGATATAAATCAGCAGGGCCTCAAGGTCAGAGAACTAGGACTGAGGAGCATGCTATGGAGAAGAAGAAGTGACCTGTAGATTGAAATTTATGTATGCAAATAGCGGGTGGGCATGGTGCCCACCCGCTACAACTTTTGGTGAAGAATGAATGTGCGGAAATGGGGATCTTACAGCATCACGCCACTGACAGCGCTTCCCTTTTGAGAGTTTTTTTGCCGGCGGCTTTGGCAGAGCGTGCGACACGTTTTTCTTCAATTTTTTCTAATTCGTGATCAATCGCTTGAAAGGCGGCTCGGATCGCTTCTTCGAACGTTTTGGATTCTTTCCTGGCAGTGACGGTTCTTTTGCGAGGCAGTGTAATGAGGACTAAGGCTTCGGCGTTATCGGCGCCTTTTTTATGATGGGCATTTTTGGTGAGTGTCACGCGGGCATGTGTAATATGAATGATTCCCTTTTCCAAGGCCTCCAGTCGCCGCTCAATTTCCATTTTCCAGCGTGGAGTCATTCCAACATTTCGGCTTTCAATCTTAATGTCTAGCGGTTGTCCATCCATTACAACTCCTTCCGTCACAATGTGGCTAAACTTTGTCGAAACATCATGTCATATTGTACATGTTCATCTTTTTTTGACGGTAGAACCTCCTTATTATTTTAGCTTGTTCGAGTCATACATATTGTAAAAATTTTTCAGAGTTGCGTCAAAGATTTGTCGACATTTTCGTAACAATTCTAAAGTCTGGTAGACTGTTGGTGTAGATCAGATTGAGATCTCTCTCCAATGGTCCAATCTGAAGATTGTACCGATCTACAATAAGGGTCCGTAAAGAAATACGTGGTACATGAAGACGCTAAGATTTAGGTCAGATTTGGTCGCTCTGAATGAGAGAAACAGGAGGAATAGTTGTACTATTTTGAGGGTTTCTCGATTGAAGATCGGCCAAAGATGGCCTGAAGATTAGATGTCTAAATGTACCATGTATTTCTTTACGGACCCTAAACCCAAGGAGGTCTTATTATGTTGCTGAATAGGAGGAATCTTATGAAAGTTGGTGCCGCATTGAGTCTTGGACTACTTGCTAAGTCGCTAGGGGTGTCTCTGGCAGCCAGTAATCCCATACCCGAACATTCGGACATCCAAAAAATCACCAAAACAGATGAAGAATGGAAAGCCCTCCTTACACCCGAACAATACCAAGTCTTACGTCAGGAGGGCACTGAGCGACCATTTACCAATGAGTATGATGGCAACAAAGCCGAAGGGACGTATGAATGCGCAGGCTGTGCGTTAGCGCTCTTTTCTTCAGAGACCAAATTTGATAGTGGAACCGGCTGGCCCAGTTTTTGGCAGCCTATTTCAGAACAGGTTGTCGAAACTCGAACAGATTGGAAAATCATTTATCCCCGAACAGAAGTGCATTGCGCGCGCTGTGGCGGCCACCAGGGGCATATTTTTGATGACGGCCCACAGCCAACCGGATTGCGCTATTGCATCAACTCAGCAGCCTTGAAGTTTGTTCCAGCGTGACAGGAAGTAAGAAGTGTGAAGCAAAAGAGAAAGAATCAGTCAGCGTCTACTTCTTTCTGAACGCTTTACTTCTCCTTCTTACTTCTCACTTTTTACTGCTTACGATGCGGCGAAGCGTTCGTGAAGCAATTGCTCGACGGCTGGGAAATGTCGTTCCGGTAAATTCCGAAAGCGTTTTCGGCAGTCAGCAATGGCTACCTCAACCGAAGTATAGTTTTTTGAAGGAGGCATCAAATTATTCACATATTCACGTAGTCGCCCCTCAACCACTCGCACACACCGCTCATCACCGGCCAAGGCTTGTGCCGCCGCATGAACATCTCCTTGATATTCCATGAGAGCCTGAAACCCCAAACCCTTCAATCGCTGAGTCACCGTCCCTCGATCCCAGCCCAACGTTGCGGCTGTGGCTTGCATGTCAAATTTATGCTGGCGTAAACATTCCAACACCATGGCATCTTCCTGCCATCCCAAATCTTCCTTGGCCCAAGTGCCCCGGACAACCGATGTCCTTGGCCCTTCTAAATTCAAATCTGTTTCCGTAATGACCGAACCATCGGCCAGGGCAACGGCTTGTGCAACCGTCTGACGCAGTTCACGAATATTGCCAGGCCATGGATGCGCGACGATCGCATCCATGGCACCTTGAGTAAATGACAATTCTGTTCGATGTTGCGAATGCGCGCATTGTTGTAAGAACGACTGCGCGAGCAGCACATGATCGGCTTTACTCCGCGCACAAAGAGGGGGAAGGGTCAAGACAATACTTCGTAATCGATAATAGAGATCTTCACGATAACGCCCGGATCGAACCTCCTTTTGCAGATCTCGATTCGTCGCAGCCACGATTCGAACATCCACATGCGTGACGGAACTCTGCCCTACCCGATGGAATCGGCCATCTTCTAAAAAGCGTAACAGTTTCGCTTGCAAGTCGAGGGGGAGATCACCCACCTCATCTAAAAAAAGTGTCCCACCATGTGCCGATTCCAGAAATCCAATACGGCCTACCGCTCCGGTAAACGCCCCCTTCACATGACCGAATAATTCCCCCTCAAATAATTCACCACGGATTGCAGCCATGTTTACTGAAATAAAAGGACCCTGCCGACGAGGACTCAGGGCATGAGCAGCTTTGGCAAAGACCTCCTTGCCAGTACCCGTTTCACCCAATAATAAAATAGGCACCTGAGTCACCGCCGCTTTCTTCAGATTCTGAAAGAGTTGAAGAACGCCAGGATCACGAGTCACAATCTGGAAGGTTTCGCATTCTTGAATCAGATCTTGATCATCTACGATCAGCGTGTCCGAAGAATACACAGCAGGAGTGACCGGCACATGTTGCCGAAGATCCTTCAATTCCTCTTGTAACCTTTCGATTTTTCGACGAGTCTTCTGAACTTCTTCTTGATATGTGTCTAATTGGGATTGGGAGGTGTTCTGAGCTCTCTGTAATTCCTCGATCACAGTCCCGGATTGATTCGACTGATGCTTCGCTTCGGACAGTTGCTCTTCTAACTGTCGAACATGATGTTGTTTCCCTGATAATTCATGTTCGAGTTGCGTGAGCTGCTGCACACCCTGAACAATGCGTTGTTGCACAGTCGACCGAGACTGCAACAATTTCCACGCACCTATTCCAACAATCGTGAGTCCCACACCCAGACCCATACTGAAGAGGGGCCACACCCAACCGAATCCGGGGAGGAAAAGAATACTCACAAGCAACACAACGAGGCCGCTTATACACCCGAGACGACTCAGAGATAACTCACCCAACATGGGAACCATCATCAGACAACCCATAATGACCACCATGAAAAAAGGAATCAGAAATGGGGCGGGTGCCACCCATGAGCCAGTCACGTACGCATTCGCCAGCTTCGCATGGAGAAAAGCAACCGGAAGACTCGCTTCCTTTGCAGCGGAAGACCCCAAGATCACGGATGAGTCCGAATAGAGAAACACCACTTTCTCTCGAAAAAGACGAGCAAGTTCTTCACGTTTTCCTGCTTCAACAAACTTCCACACATCCGTGAACGATTGGGCAGGAAAGTGAGCTTTCCCATTGTTAGACACCATGTTTGGGACATGGAGAAATGATGCCGGCCGCGGCGGCGTGATACGAGGTTTGATAAACGACGCAACGGCTACTCCAAACGGCAAGCGAGCATCATGCAAAAATGAGGAGTTGAATGTGAAGCCTCCAACCCTCTCTTTTTCATGAGAGGGAAGCTCTAGAGAGCCGGTTCGGACCGCTGCCTGCGCCAGGGCAAGAGGGACCGAATCAGGATACACCACCGATCCCACATGTTTTGTCACTTCAGCCAGTTGCACGAAACCCGACAACCCTCCACATTGGGATGCAACAGGAACGGAAGCAGCAATCATGGGAGCAATGACCACCGCCCCTGCCTGATGCAGCGCCAAGAACGTCGTGTGCAAAACATTGAGATTCCATCGTCCCTCTCCACACAGAGCTG
>QIMB01000129.1 GCA_003233615.1 Nitrospirota bacterium | reverse complement strand
TCATTCTGTGGTTAAAATCAAGTATTTGTTCTTAATGGTCAAAGAAGCCTGAAACCAGAAATAAGTTTTCCCCCTACACGGTCTCTAAAGTCCAGATACGTCCATAGTTTCCTGGAACAGTTAGCCATGAATCCCCAAGCCGGTAGCCATCGCTTGCCGATCCCCATGGTAAAAACAGACCGAAGTCAATAACTCCAAGGGATGTTTCTCCGGCACCAAGTTTATTCAATAGCAGCAGTTTCCTCCTTCCGCTTGCTTCCCTTTTTTGCATTTTACTGCATTACAAGACCTGCCCCCTATTTTTCCCCTTTGACGATCTTCACTTACCATCTACCTGGCGTTCCGTGGCATGAACCGAACTGTCTAATGGACCATCCTACAGCACTGCATGGCATCGGTACAGTTGTTACACCTATCCATGCTGGATAGGCAGCAGGGCCTGAAGGACAACAACAGTTGCGATAAGCATCAACATGATCCCGATAGATACGGGGCGTTAGAAATATCTGCACGAAAGCTTGATATGCAGCATACAGTTGTGGATTTGCTGGATTATCATTGACCTTTTCTCCAGCTGCGAGGACTTGCAACCATCCAGGAGTGGCTGCCATGCGGTCTTGTAAGGATTTCCGAACGCAGTTGGCAGTCGGGGAATTTGGGGTTTCTTGACAGGCACAGGTTGCATTGTTGACATAGGCCATCGGGAGCCACCATGAATTCCTAATATAGGCGGAGCAGTTTGTCGGAAGAGTTCCCGCTGCAGGTGTGCACGTGGAAGTCGCTCTTTCGGTAGTTGATGATCCATAGCAGCAACATTCAGGTCCGATGCCACCCCACCCACAGGTTCCACTATCGCCTACACCACAACTAATAGGAAGACAATCATTTCGATCATTAGACGTTGAACAATTGGAGCGGTCTCTGCACTCAAGTCGGGCAGTATGCCCCCCCCTGCTTTGCCGTATGCTGGCTGTAGGACTATCAGTTGCGTCGAGTCTGTGTGTTTGCTGTACCACATGAGTCAGTTCATGAGCCAAAAGCCTTTTGCCTGATGATGTGTTGGTACTATATCTCCCTGCACCAAAATAAATATCCCTTCCATGGGTAAATGCCTGAGCATTCAATTCTCTGTTCATCTGTACAGCATTGCTGTCTGTATGTATCCTCACACCACTGAAATCAACTCCAAACCTTCTTTCTACGAAACTCCTGTCTGTATTCGGCAATGTTTGACCACTGCCACTACCTCTGTTTAATCGCATGTGTAAATCATTTCTTAATTGTTGCGACCTCCCTGAAATACCCTTTGTCATGAAAGGCTTTTCCTCTTCCTGCCTCTGGATCAAAGGAGTTATTTGAAGGGATAAGGGTTTTGTCTGTACTAATTCCTTGTCCCTGCACGAGGGACTGCCTGCCGCTCAGGTTGGTTGAATTGCAGGCTCCGGCATCCGCATCACCTGCTCTGCTACTCTGTCAGCTTCCTGCTCATAAATATCATTCGGTTGGCCGATTCTGAGTTTGGCCTGGATTGCACCTGATTTGAACAACCTCTGAACTGCCTGATTGCCTATGGTTCTATGGAGATGTAAGATGTGGTCAATGGGCGAACTTGTGGATTGAGAGAAATAAGGTTTTCGTATCCGAGATAACGAATTCTCTCTCTTTGCCTCTGATGTTTTGGCAGTTGTTCTGAGACTCTCACTCATTTAATTTCTTTAAACTCAACCATCAAAGATTTTAAGCTATTTCTTTTGATCCCTTTTAATTCTATTGGTAAAATTTAAAGCCTATCTTATCCTTTCCTGATTAAATGCACCACATCAAAAACTGCCCCCTCTGACTCTCACTACTGTCCGGTTAGAATTCCACCTATTGCCTTCACCATTAAGTCAGTATGAACGGACTCTTTATTTTTCAATGAGTTTGCCCTTTCCACAGTATGCGGTCCGGTAAAGTTTATATTTCATATCCCAGGAGGCTTTCCTGAATCGTGTGAAGGCCCCATATTCATAGAGCGGGGGCAACGATTGCAACTTTATAAGTTTTTTCAGAGAGGCTTTCATGAAACAAAGTGCTTGAGTAGTTCCTCTCTCTGTACAATCTTCCGATTTTTTACCGGATACTACTGTCTGACTCTTTCATTTATTCTGTGCTAATTTTATAAATATAACACCCTGCGGTCTCTGCCGCAGCGCAAGGTAGTTTACGTGAAAAGTGCAGA
Organism: Nitrospirota bacterium; assembly: GCA_003233615.1. Taxonomy (GTDB): domain Bacteria; phylum Nitrospirota; class Nitrospiria; order Nitrospirales; family UBA8639; genus Nitrospira_E. The sequence continues at coordinate 4,474 of QIMB01000129.1, read as the reverse complement.
CGCGATTCCTTATTTTTTTTAACAATATAAAATCGCTCCATTTTTCACTTCTAACTTTTTTTACCATTCACACCTAACTTATACTTTCTTTAAAACAACTATAATTTATATAGCCTAAGATACCACTCACGGACCGATGTCAAGGGGACATAGGTCATATCTTTGTGAAAGCCGGGCGCATAAACCTCTTGCTTGTTTCCTTGATTGTCCGTGATCGTGACTAATCCGCCGGAGCAGTCATACCCCTTGCAGCTTTCTCTTTTCTTCGGCATCTTGCTTGGCGAAAACCATTTTATAGCACCGCTGGTAATATCGCTCGACATTTTCTTTTTCAGGATATCCTCGGCGATTGTCTTTATGGCGTTAGTAGCATTTTGACCATGTGCATCATTGAATTTATCCCTGGCCTTTGCCACGCTGGTAACATTCATACGGATCATCTGATTTCGAACTGCCCAGGCGATGGCTTTTTTCTCGTTTGGATTACCGACGCTCATCTCCGACATTATTATATCTGCGAGATCATTCACGTTCTGGGTAGTAAAGTGATAATGATGCGTTCCGGGGCCCTTATAGGCCTGCACCTTGATCTTTATGGCTGGAGAGACAAGCTTGGAGCCAGTCGCATACATGTCATCTGACAATCCCGTCTTCCGATTGTATTTGAATGCGTATTTTAGCTTGCTTAACTTGTGACGATATTCTCCGTCATCTACCAGAAATGTACCAACCTTCGAAAAAAGTTTCTTGCCGTCCCATATGCGCTCGAACTTATTAGTCTTTCTGGTGTACGGCTTTCTCAGTCCAAGTGATGTGCCAGTTTTGGTTTCAATATCAGAGTCCCAAGAGCGTACGTTGCAGTTGAATTCAACTTTTATTTTAACCTTGTCTCCGGGCTTCTCGATGGTATCAGGTGTTACGACATGGTCTTTAACCACCTGATCGGAGGCTGTCTTGCTTGTGCAATTTGAAACCTGACACTGAATGGAAGAGGCCCTAAAGTTTCCCTGTTGCACAACATGCGTCAATTCATGTGCCAGCAGTCTTTTGCCTGAGGATATATTAGGGCTATATCTCCCTGCCCCAAAATAAATGTCCCTTCCATACGTAAATGCCTGTGCATTCAGCTCCCTGTTCATCTGTACTGCAATGCCGTCCGTATGCACCCTCACTCCGCTGAAATCAGCTCCGAACCTTCTCTCCATGAAACTCCTGTCTGCTTCTGGTAATGGTTGGCCAGCGCCTCTTCCCCGACTCAATCGAGTATGCAAATCATCTCTTGTCTGCTGTGTCCTTCCCGAAATGCCCTTTGTCATAATAGGTTCTTCCTCTTCAACCTGTCTTTGAATCAACGGAGTGATTCCTGATGCAAGAGGTTTTGTCTGGATGGGTTCTTCTTCCTCCAGTTTTTGAATTGTATTTAAGTCACTGCTTACTGCTTTCTGCCTACTGCCTGCTGTCATACTCATTACATCATTCGCCACCCTATCCGCCTCCTGCTCATAAATATCATTCGGTTGGCCGATTTTGAGTTTTGCTTGGATGGCACCAGAGCTGAACAGCCTCTGCACTGCACGGTTGCCGATTGTTCTTTGGAGGTGCAGGATGTGGTTAATAGGCGACCTTATAGATTGAGAAGAATCCGTTTTTCCTGTTCGAGATAACAAATTCTCTCTCTTTGCCTCAGGTGTTTTTGCTGATATTTTGGCTTTTACATGCATCCAATTTCCTTTTTAACTTAATGTGTAAGATGACCCTGTCTCTTATGGGATTGGTACGGTACCACTCAAGTCAACAAACACGTGGAAGGGCAAATCATAGGTCAGTTCTGTTGGTGTCGCTTCCAGGCGACTCATAGGTATCGTGAATAGTTGGGCCAAAGTACCACCTGCTGCTCCTGGGCAAAAGTCAATGGCATCAATCACTTGGAGTTGCATCTCTATACGGGCGATCCTGACTTCCGGCGCACCAGGACTCGGCCGCGTGCGCAAAATCCGAACGGTGCCAGTAAACAGTCGCAAATCCGGTCCAGCATCACTGCTACTCGTACCCATGACGCCCGTACCTCCCGCGATATTGCCAGGGATAAGGCTTGCTGGGTGAACATAGTTGATAGTTCGTATTAACGCGGCTGCTGACAGAAGCGTTCCTAATGGTATTGGAGGGGACGTGTATCTGTTTCCGGTAAACGGTACATTTGCTTCGGGTGTCCGCGCCGCCGCAGTGCGGATATCAGCATACAACAACCTTTGATGGTGAACTGTTTGCGGGTCGGTTCTAAACGCATCAACAATCCGGTGGCCTCTACCCCGAAACACGCGCGGAGCCAAGCTGGATCCTTTGGGGCGGTTCAAATAGTCTCGCCAGAGGTTGTACACTTCTGTGCCAAACCGAACCCGGGCCAAGGGTAACCAAACGGTATGTAACCAGCGTCGCGCATCCGCGGCTTTAGCGGTCCCCGTAGTCCCTGTATACGGGACGCAAAACCTACCTGGAGACCTCGGTGGGCGTACCGGACCAATAGGTATAGGCGGCGTGGGCGCAGTCGGTCCTGTCGACCCCGGCAGTCGCCGAATGAGAACCGAACGGTTTCGACTGCGGCCGGACTCGCTGAGGTTACTAGAAATACAATCACGGAGAATAGCAGCGTCTATTCGTCCCAACCGCGCTGTTGCTATAGTAGGCACAGGCAATAACGAAGCTACCTCTGTGGCGCGTTCACGCCGCAACGATCGGTTCGTTGTTTCTGATCCTTGACAGTCAGTAAAGCCCAGAATCTTCCATTCCCTATGTGCAGTACTACCAATGTGCCCCACGAGCTGGATCCATATCGAATTGCTTGACAAATCTGGCTTTACCCGATGTTCGTTAATAGCGAAGTTCGAAATAAGGACACCGAACGTCGTTGGTTGATAAATCTCTACTTGATGCGGGGTACTTCTCGATCGTCTTAACTCTCCACGATCACGACGAGGGCATAGATCTGCTCCTTCACAGGCTACGAAACGTTGCAAGGTCTGTTTCTGGCCGCTCTGCTGAACCACATGCGTCATCTCATGGGCCAGCAACCTTTTCCCTGATAGTGTGCCGGGACTATATCTCCCTGCCCCAAAATAGATATCCCTTCCATGCGTAAATGCCTGAGCGTTTAATTCTTTGCTCATCTGTACAGCATTGCTATCTCTATGCACCCTTACATTACTGAAATCAACTCCAAACCGTCTTTCCATGAAACCTCTGTCTGTCTCTGGCAATGTTTGACCACTGCCACTGCTTCTGTTTAATCGCATGTGTAAATCATCTTTTAATTGTTGTGTCTTTCCAGCAATACGCTTCGTCATGATAGGCTCTTCTTCCTCTTCTCCTTCTTCCTGTCTTTGTAACATTGGATGCTCGGGAGAGAGAACTTTTGTTTGTATAGGTTCCTCTTCTTCCTCTGGCTGGCATTGAACTAATGGAGTGATTTGTTCGGCGATCGGTTTGGTTTGAACAAGTTCTTCTTCCCCACACGAGGGACCCCCTCCTGCTCAGGTGGGTTGAATCGCAGGCTCAGGCATCCTCATCACCTGTTCCGCAACCCTGTCCGCTTCCTGTTCGTAGATGTCATTGGGCTTGCCGATTTTGAGCTTTGCCTGTATCACGCCCGACTTAAACAGCCCCTGCACCGCCTGATTACCTATTCTTCTTTGAAGGTGCAGGATTTGGTCAACAGCCGGATGGATGGGTTTTGAAAACCTGTCATTTCCGGTTTGAGAGGTAGACTTTTCTCTCTTGCTTTTAGGTGTTTTGGCTATTTTTGTTTTTGTGCTCATTTGTTACCTCTCTATTCGCTAAAGCCTTTTCTCAAAAATCAGAATTGTCCCATTTACTCTTTCCATGTGTTATTTTTTCCGACACTGCTTTAGTGCAAGCTCATGCAAAAAAGAGAGCAAAGGACGTAAAGGATCCGGAGCCGTAATATCATTAAGAGATAAAGATATCATTTTGTCATCTTCGTAAAGCGCGAGCCTGTAGGAAAGAACGTCAGGGATATCTGGTATTTCAGGAGCCACTTCTTCCGGTTGCAGATCAAAAACAGCGGCTCTTTCCACAAGGCTCAAAAGTTTTTCCGCGAGCTCCTGCGGGAGTTCATCAGTATCTACAGAATACTCTAACTGTAGACCGGCGTATCCCCCGGAACACTCAAAATCGATGCGCATTGTTGTGCCTCAAATTGTAGACCCCGTTACTTACAATTTTGCCCCATCTTCTCCTAAAGTGGAAGCCCTACTGCTTTGAATGCCGCCCGCACTGTCTGTGTTGCCCCCTTAGGTACCTTTCCGTCCTTTATAAGAAGTCGTGCAGCCTCTACCGTTATGTTAACAGCATCGTTAAAAACCGCTGTGCTCCAAAGCTTTTGCAGTGCGGTATACCATATCAGCGCTGCTTTATCTGTTCCGATATCCATGGCAACAAGGTAAAACGCCTTGTTTGG
>QIMB01000331.1 GCA_003233615.1 Nitrospirota bacterium | reverse complement strand
GGAAAACGCGAGGGAAGCACCAGGGGTTCTTCTGCTTTGCCGTCATAATTGGGTTGAAAGTCGACCGTGTTTTTGTTGAGTTCGTTCAACAGTTCCAGCGCTAGGGGCGTCAACCGGGCTTCGGTATACCGGTAGGCGGCAGGACGGTCACCATCTTGGCTACCAAAATTGCCATGTCCATCGACGAGGGTCGCACGGAGCGACCACGGTTGCGCCATGCGAGCCATGGCATCATAGACGGCCACATCTCCATGCGGATGCCATTCACCAATGACGGACCCCACCACTTTGGCACTCTTGATCGGCGGTCGGTCTGGTGTGAGCCGGTGATTGTGAAACATGGAAAACAAGATGCGACGCTGTACTGGTTTCAATCCGTCGCGTATGTCGGGAAGCGCTCGTGAGGTAATGACCGACAACGCATAGTTCAAATACCGTTGCCGTGTGGTTTCATCTAAGGGAACGGGAATGACCGTCGAAGCGGTGTTTGGGGAAGACGACGAGGGGGTTTTAGGGCGTTTAGCCATATCGAGGAGTCTTTAACCTACTTGAAGAAAAAGGGATGAAACCCCAGATGACGATTGGCAGAGGAGCCTATTGCCGCTCGGTGCTTTACTACTCACTGCTCACTTTTCACGGTACAGGCGGTGGTTCCGGACCGAGTTCTTGAGAAGGTGGTTCTGGTTTTGGCTCGATTTCGGATGCTTTGACCAGGGAAGGCAGTCCTAGGGTGTCTTTAATCCGTGTTTTAACCCAGAAGGGGTCCCACCATTCTGTGGGGTTGACCTGCTCCCCATGCAAGATGAGGCTAAAGTGCACGTGATCCCCACCCGCCAGTCCAGTTGTGCCGGATTTACCCAATGGTTGTCCAATGGCAATAGCATCTTCAACCGTGACCTCGATGGAAGACATATGCGCATAGAGTGACAGGAGTCCGTACCCATGATCCAGAATAACCGTGTTTCCGTAAATCCCCAGATATCCAGCAAAGAGTACAATGCCATGATTGGCGGCCTCAACGGGATAATGCTTGGTCACGGCTAAATCAAATCCTAAATGATCTTGTACGTCGACGACCTTCCCTTTATACATATATTCCCGATGATCGGCGAAGGAAGCCTGTACCTGTGAACCGGAGAGTTGGCGGAAGGCGCCTTTCCATAATAACTCCGGGCGAGATTGTTTCGTAAGGTCAGCAATGGTCTGATTATTAATTTTTCGCAAGGTGTCATTGACTTGGAGAAAGTCTTGAAGCAAATCATTTTTGCTGGTTAGCTCAGGTGTTTGTGCCAGAATGGATGGGACAGTTTTCCGAATAAATTGATCGGAAATGTGAATCGGTCGAGTGCGCCAAAATTGAGGCTTGATGCGAAAGTCCACATTGAGGCTCGCACTGTTGCCAAAGCCATCATCAGCGATAATGTGGATTGGTGTGTTTCGTGGAGCATTGTAAGGAAATGCCACGAATGCAAACATCCCGGCTTTGTCTGGAGCTGGAAACCCGGGGAAAAAGGCCTTGCCGATTTTCACTCCATGTGTGGGAACCTCTGGGATCACTCGGTACCGCACGATTCCAGTGCCACCTTGTACGATCGTTGATGGAAGCGAAAGAAGCTCCACGCGTGGTGGCGTAAATTGTGGAGTAAAATCTTGCTCGATGCGCTGGCCATTTCCTTCAAACAGATTACGCCAGGAGTAATCGCGAGCGGTCACGATTATTTGCGCTTGTCCTTGTCGACGAGGAAGATCTGAGCTGGCATCATAAGGAATAGTCTCAAAATGAAACTCGTGTTCTGTGCCTCCGGCGACCGACAGCCAACCTTCAGACGGGAACTCTTGGTCGGCTAACACGTATGTCTCTAAGTTGTGGATAATTCGGATCGAGACATCCCGCAGACCTGTCCCATTATCATGAATCCGGACTACGAGAGGAGTGGTGGGCCCGACCAGGTCAAAGGGCTGCTCCAGAGAAATCTCAGGAGGGATCGAATCGCCCCATCTGGCGTTTCCAATGAGTCCAAGGTACGTCGTGATGAGCCCGAGGGTAATGACAATCAGCAGAACTTTTTTGGACACAATAACGGTAACTCTTATTCGAGGAGAATGCGTGTGCGGATGACGGTTAGAATTATGAAAGCATCTTTCTACTTATACCATACCCCCCCTAGAGAGCAAGTGTTCAAGGTTGAAGAAGTGAGAAGTAAGAAGTGAAAAGTGAGAAGCCAGAGAGCAAGAATGGCTCTAAGGGTAGGGGAAAGGGAGAAGGGCGAAATGAAAAGTATAGAATGAGCAAGAAGAAAAGACTTTCAGTTTTTCCCTCCCCTGCCTCTCGCTTCCACCTTCTCCCTTTATTCTCATTTTCCTTTTCAGCCACTCATCTTGTGATGATGGCGTATCTCGAAACAGGATCTTGGGATTTCGAGGGACTGTGAGCCGTCTCCTTCAACTCTTGACATAGGCATGGTGATCGCCTAGCCTGTGGCGGGCCTATGAGAGGTCCTGTGCGTGTTGTATCCCTACCGTTGGACAATTCCTGCCTTTTCTGTTGGGATCGGCGAAGTGCTGATTTCAGGATTGTTCTATTGAGAGCTTGGATTCATGGATGAGCCTTCGGCTTCTCGTATTCATACAGTTCGTGAACTTTTTTTCGTCTATTCCTTTATTTTTGCAAGCTGTTTCCCGATATATGTCGATAGTGCATGTCGCGCGCATACGTAATCGGCATTTTCTGATTCACAGTTTTTTCATTATGGGGGCTCCATGGCATGGTTAAGTGATGTGCTGGGGTGGTTTTCGAGTGATCTGGCCATTGATTTAGGCACGGCAACCACATTGGTCTACGTGCGTGGGAAGGGGATTACCTTAAGCGAACCTTCAGTGGTGGCCATTGATAAGCTGTCTAATACTGTGTTGGCTGTTGGTGTCGAAGCCAAGCGCATGGTGGGCCGGACGCCTGGCAATATCGTGGCGATTCGTCCTATCAAAGAAGGCGTGATTGCCGATTTTGGGATGACGGAGCGAATGTTGGAATATTTTATTACCAAGTCCCATAACCGGCGAGCTTTTGTACGGCCTCGCTGTATTATTGGTGTTCCCTCGCGGATAACGGAAGTGGAGCAGCGTGCTGTGAGAGAATCCGCCAACCAAGCCGGCGCCCGTGAAGTCTATCTTATTGAAGAGCCGGTCGCTGCTGCCATTGGCGCTGGCCTTCCCATCACTGAGCCTTCAGGAAATATGGTCGTGGACATTGGGGGTGGAACGACGGATATTGCGGTCATTTCTCTCGGTGGAATTGTGTGTAGCGAGTCGGTGAAGGTGGCAGGTGATTCGATGGATGATGCCATCATGAGCTATATCAAGCGTCGATATAACTTGCTCATTGGCGAACATATGGCCGAGCGGGTGAAAATAGAAGTGGGGTCCGCCTATCCCTTGGAACAGGCGAAAACGATGATGGTCAAAGGCCGCGATATGATTTCCGGCATTCCTCGGACGGTGGTGGTCAACGATTCAGAAATTCGGGAAGCTTTGGAAGATCCCATCCATTCCATTGTCAACGCCTTGCGCAAGGCGCTGGAAGAAACTCCGCCGGAATTAGCGGGGGATATCATTGATAAGGGAGTCGTCCTGACCGGGGGAGGTTCGTTATTGCCCGGTCTTGCCACCCGCTTTCAAGAAGAAACGAATCTTCCCATTATTACGGTTGAAGATCCTCTCACCTCGGTCGTCTATGGAGTCGGAAAAGTCCTTGACGAAATCGAGTTATTCCAAAAAATCCAAAAATTTTAGCGTCATATTCTTGTAGAGACGTTCCGCTGGAACGTTTTTTACTCCACTTTTTTCGCCACGATCCGGAAAATTTCTCCTTCGTACCCCACCACATAGTGTTCTCCATGACGATCTTCCCCAAACGAAGAAATCTTCAGGTCGGTCGCCCGTAGGAGTTGCGTGTGGCCGTCGCGAACTCCCCAAATTTCGCCGGAACAAAAATCGCCAAAGATATAGGTACCGACTAAGGCTGGAATTTTCGTGCCGCGATACACATAGCCACCGGTCACGGAGCATCGGCCTTGCTCATGCGCATATTCAGTGACAGGGTCCACGACATCAAGGTTCTGTCGGCAGTGGGTTTCAGGATTGAAACAGTGAGTGCCCTCTACCACACGCCATCCGTAGTTTTTGCCCTTCTTGATGACATTGATTTCTTCCCACTCATTTTGACCCACATCGCCGACCCAGAGGTCGCCGGTCTTTCGATCAAAGGAAAATCTCCAAGGATTTCGAAGGCCTAATGCAAATATTTCTGGTCTGCCATGTCCTTTCACAAAGGGATTATCAGGTGGGATGCCATAGGGCGGTGGCTGATCCACATCAATACGGAGAAACTTCCCCAGTAACTCGTGTTGATTCTGCGCGTAATTTTCCGGATCACCCCCGGCTCCACCATCGCCCATGCCAATGTAGAGAAACTGATCGGGGCCAAAGGCCAGCATCCCACCATTATGATTGCCGTATGGCTGAGGAATCACGAGCACAATCGTTTCAATCTGCTCGGCCTGGTTCGGGTTGGAGGAGACACGATATTCAGCAATGACCGTTGCCCGGTCCTCGGCACGGGTATAATTGACAAACAATCGCCCATTTTCAGAATAGTGAGGATGAAAGACTAGTCCCAATAGGCCCCGTTCACCCCCCGTGGAGAGCTTTGCGCCCATATCCAGAAATGGTGTCGGCAGTACGGCATTTCTTTTCACGATGAGAATGCGGCCATCTTGTTCAACGACAAATAGACGGTTTGTCCGATCGGGGCTGGGGGTCAGGAAAATGGGGTTGGAAAAGCGATGTTTCACTATCAGTTGCAGGTCGATGGAGCTGTGGGACACCACTGGTTTGCCTGAAAGCCCCCAGGATAAAGGAGTCAGTAGAACCAGGCTGACCCACATGCTGAGACACAATAGAATGCCCTGAATATTAAGGTGATAGGGGCGTAGTGCCGAGAATTTCATGAGCCAGGGCCGATTTGAGTGAGTCGAGGGATTGCACGGGAATTCCAAGGCTTGTTATAACCTGAACAGACAGCATTTTTAAGAAGGAGCGATGTATGATACTCAAATATGAATCAGATGTCATGGATGATGAGGACGCGCGCGGCAAGTTTTATCATGTGTGTCAAGGGCGAATCCAGGAGACCCCTATAGCGGTTCCACCCCAAGATCAGCCCATTGAGTGCCCGGTATGTGAAGTCGATTTGGAACAGGAAGATTTCATGTTGGCCCAACAGCGTGGATGGTCTTAATAGATTTTCATTACATGTCGCTTTGTGATCGAGGAGATATTTCATCATGATAACTGGAAGCTCAGAACGAAAAACCGTGGCAGTGATGCGGGGGAGGATGATACTCTGTTCTTTCTGTTTCGCGTCCATCCATGAAGAAAAGTTGGTTGATGAAAAGAATTATGTCGAAGATCATGAGGCCTTTTTTGACCTCATCTGCCCGGGTTGTGAAGATCTGAACCGTCCCCTTATTGATGATATGCTGGGTAGTTCTGAATAACATGCTGTTGTCTCCTGTCAGCTGAGGCTGACGTCTTGGCTTTCATCCGTTACGCTAGCCCTTCATTCCCCCTCTAGACAATTTCACAATTGTGTCTGGCATAAGTTAGTCCCTGCCAGATCTCTGAAATTTTTATCAACTCGCAGGCTCATGTTTCGGTGGCCTGTGTGAGTAGGCTACAGGGCGCGTGCTCCCTTTCATCCACCTTCTATTACTCTTTACCTGAGGAGATCTAAACCTATGATCAATGTTGAACAGCTCACACAAACGGCTACTGAACTGCTTATGAGTTATGGTCCAAAACTACTCTTAGCGTTTCTTACCCTCATTGTTGGGTTTTGGATCATTACACGTGTCATAGCTATGGGTGACGGAATGCTGGAACGCAGCCACGTCGAAGCCACGCTCAGAAAATTCCTCGTGAATTTAGGTGGGATGTTATTGAAAGCGTTGGTCATCATCAGTGTGGCATCGATGGTGGGCGTGGAGACGACATCATTCATTGCCATGCTTGGTGCGGCAGGTCTGGCCGTCGGCTTAGCTCTCCAGGGGAGTTTGGCCAATTTTGCAGGAGGGGTGCTGATTTTGTTTTTCAAGCCGATCAAGGTGGGAGATCTGATTGAGGCTCAAGGTTATTTGGGTATCGTCAAAGAGATTCAGATTTTTGTGACCATACTCACCACTCTCGATAATCAACGGATCATTATCCCCAACGGCTTACTGTCTAATGGCTGTTTAACCAATCTGAATGCAGAGCCGCATCGTCGAGTGGACATGGTGTTTGGCATTAGTTATGGCGATGATGTGTTGCAGGTCAAACGAATTTTACAGGACGTGATTGCCTTGGACAGCCGAATACTCGCTGAACCTGCGTCGGAAGTCTATGTCAAAGAGCATGCGGAAAGTTCAATCAATATGTTAGTGCGGGTTTGGGTGAAGCCTGAAGATTATTGGGGTGTGTATTTTCATATGCATGAACAAGTGAAGTTGACGTTTGATCGCGAAGGCATTTCCATCCCGTTCCCACAACGGGATGTCCATATGATTCCAGTTCCAAAAACAGCCTGAGCCTCTCGGTAGTTTTTCCCGGGACCTTGGTATTCGTCTGAGGTTCCGGGATTTTTTTAAAATTGTTATCTTTCGTCATGACACGTCACAAAAA
>QIMB01000019.1 GCA_003233615.1 Nitrospirota bacterium | reverse complement strand
GTGTTTGATTCCTGGTATGGCGACAGGGCTGTGACGTATCGGCGGCTCTACGATATTCCCGATGAATGGGGCACGGCGGTGAATGTGCAATCCATGGTCTTTGGGAATATGGGAGACACGAGTGGAACGGGAGTGGCCTTTACCAGAAATCCGGCCAACGGCATGGCCACATTTTTTGGGGAATGTCTCTTGAATGCGCAAGGTGAAGATGTGGTGGCGGGGATTCGGACGCCTTTGCCTGTGGGCTCGTTACAAGAGTCCTTGCCAGGGGCTTATAAAGACCTCATTAAAACTCAGAAAATTCTCGAAAAACATTATCGCGATATGCTGGATCTGGAATTCACGATTCAAGAAGGCAAGTTGTATATGTTGCAAACCCGCGTAGGAAAACGGACCGGGATTGCGGCTGTGCGTATTGCCGTGGACATGGTTCGGCAAGGTCTGATTGATCGACGGGAAGCTGTGAAGCGTGTCGCTCCTGAGCAACTCTCTCAATACCTCTATCCGATATTTGAAAGCAGCGATGAGGCCAAATTCCAAGTCATCGGAAAGGGATTACCTGCAGGACCTGGTGCCGCGGCAGGGAAAATAGTGTTGACGTCTGACCGCGCCGTGGAACTCCATGCCAAGGGAGAACGGGCGATTTTGGTGCGGCATGAAACCAGTCCGGATGACATTCATGGCATGCATGCGGCTGAAGGTTTTTTGACTGCAAAAGGAGGCATGACCTCGCATGCAGCAGTCGTAGCACGGCAAATGGGGAAAGTCTGTATTGCCGGTTGTGAGGAAGTCACGGTGTTGTCGGATGGAAAATTACAGTTTGGCACTATCGTTCTCAACGAAGGTGAGTATATTTCTTTGAATGGGTTCACGGGAAAGGTCTATGCCGGAGATATTCCGGTGGTGGATTCCGAAGTCATCCAAGTCATTCAAGGTCGGATGGATCCCAAACGATCTGAAAAGTACAGGTATTTTACGACGATCTTAAAGTGGGCGGATGCATTTCGAGTCTTGCGCATTCGATCCAATGCCGATGTGCCGGATCAAGCGAAGATCGCTCGAGGTTTTGGCGCAGAAGGTATTGGCCTGTGTCGGACAGAACATATGTTTTTTGCGGAAGATCGCGTAGAGATCATGCAGAAAATGATTTTGGCCTCCTCCCGCGAAGAGCGCGAATTGTATTTGGAGAAATTGTTGCCGCTGCAACGGCAGGATTTCATCGGGCTCTATCGTGAAATGAAGGGATTTCCGGTCACGATTCGTTTATTGGATCCGCCTCTTCATGAATTTCTCCCCAAACGAGAGCATTTGTTGGTGGAATTGGCCAAGCTTGAAGTGACAAATGGGGATCCTGCGCGTATCAAAGAGGCACAGAAAATCTTAACGCGTGTGGAAGAGCTGCATGAGTGTAATCCGATGCTCGGTCTTCGCGGGTGTCGCCTCGGTATTACCATGCCGGAAATTACCCGTATGCAGGTTCAAGCTATTTTCGAAGCCGCCTGCGAAGTGGCCAGCGAGGGCAAGAAGATTGTGCCGGAAATTATGATTCCCTTGGTCGGGATGGCCTCAGAGATGAGAGCCCAAAAGGAAGTCATTTGTGAAGTGGCTGAACAGACTATGGCGCAACAAGGCATCAAGCTCAATTATCTCGTTGGCACAATGATCGAGCTGCCACGCGCAGCAGTGACTGCAGCGCAGATTGCCAAAGATGCGGAATTCTTCTCATTTGGAACAAATGATTTGACGCAGACCACGTATGGCTTCTCGCGTGATGATGCCGGCCCATATATCGGATTTTATCTCGACCGACAAGATCGATGTCCGGTCTGTCAGCGCACCAATGTCGATTGGAAAAAAATGGTCTGTCGAATGTGTAAGGCGACTATAGAGAAAAAAGCAGAAAATATTATGCAAGCCGATCCCTTTGCGGTATTAGATCGAGAAGGAGTGGGGGCCTTGATGAAGCTGGCCATTCAGGAAGGGCGTAAATCTAGGCCGGACATTAAGCTCGGCATCTGCGGAGAGCATGGCGGTGAGCCAAGCTCGGTTGCCTTCTGCCATGACTTAGGCTTGAATTATGTCAGTTGCTCTCCCTACCGTGTGCCAATAGCGAGGCTGGCCGCTGCTCAAGCGGCAGTAGCGGTGCTTGAACGAGAAGAGAGCCAGCATACGATAAAGAAGACATCGGCAAGAAAAAGACAACCCTCGATGACGAAGCGAACGAAGATTGTCGCCAAGAAGAAGCCCGGGACGAAACAGTCTCCGGCTAAAAAAACTACGGCAAAGAAGACTCTAGTCAAAAAATCCGTCATCAAAAAGGCTATCACAAAAAAACCCATAGCTAAAAAAACACCAGTCAAAAAGAAACCGATAGCGAAATCTACATCCCGCAAAAAACCTTCAACCTCCTCCAAACGACGGTGACCTCCGTCTCATCTGATCGTCTTTACATGAAACGTGCCCTTTCCCTGGCGGCTCGAGGGAAGGGGAAGACGAGTCCAAACCCTATGGTGGGCGCAGTGATCGTCAATCATGGCTGTGTCGTGGGCGAAGCCCATCATCGACAAGCAGGGCAACCCCATGCAGAAATCTTAGCGCTTCACCGAGCTGGGACACGTGCCAGGGGCGGCGTGCTGTATGTCACGTTAGAGCCCTGTTGTCATGTTCGCAAGCGCACTCCACCGTGTGTGCCATTGATTATACAGTCTGGATTGACACGAATCTGTGTGGCGATGGCCGATCCCAATCCACAGGTGAATGGGCAAGGGATTCAGATGCTCAAGCGAGCGGGCCTTCAGGTGTCAGTGGGTGAGTTAGAAGATGAAGCGGAGCAACTGAATGAGGTCTATCGACATTGGATAACAACGGGACGCCCCTTGGTCATATTGAAAGGGGCAATGACGCTGGATGGCAAAATCGCCACCAAGACCGGACAATCACAGTGGATCACCAGTGAACAGGCGCGACGAGATGTCCATTGTGTTCGCAGCCAAGTTGATGCAGTTATGGTAGGTATTGGGACCGTGTTTGCTGACAATCCTGAATTGTCGGCGAGAGGATCAATGAACGCATCAAAGCGGCGAGCCGGTCGCCAGCCGATACGGGTGGTGCTAGACAGTCACTTGCGGATTTCCATGAAGGCCAAGGTCTTAAAGTGGGTCCACGAGCAACCGACCATTGTGTGCACGACGGCATATGCCTCACAGGAAAAGATCAAAATCCTCAAAAAACAGGGTGTTCAAGTATGGATTCTTCCCAAAAAGAAGGGAAAGGTTTCCTTGAAAGCTGCGTTAAGCAAACTTGGCAAAGTTGGGATATCTACCGTTCTGATAGAAGGGGGTAGCACACTCAATGCTTCATCTCTGCACGAGGGTTTGGTTAATCAGGTACGATTATATATCGCCCCACAACTTCTTGGGGGACAAGATGCGAAAGGCCTGATTGGTGGCGTCTCTCCAAAAAGGCTTGAGCAAGCATGGTGCCTCGTGAATCCAGAAATGAAAAAAATCGGATCGGATTGGCTTATCACGGGAAGCATCGATCAACAAAAATGACAATCATTCGGATTCAATCTTGATCATGTGGGATTAGTGTTTCGAGCTCTTAGACATTGTTCAGAGACCCGAAAAGGCTCTGCTCCCTCTGTGCCATCCTGAGTCCTTCGGCTTGGCTCAGGACAGGCTCCGCCCGGCGCAGTCGAAGGATTTCGCCCAATCCACGCACACCATCGCTCAACCAGATGCTTCGTTGCTCTCAGAATGACAACGTGGAGGCAGAGCCTTCTAGGGCTCGAACGATAATTTCTGTATGATCCATGAAAACGCTGTATGGATAGAATCCTACATTCTGCATAATCCTATGCATTCGCCATTCATGGGACAAGAAGGATACAATGATATCTACTCCCACTCGCGAGCGTTTTATTGTGGCGACCATCACTGTGAGGTCCGAAATCTATGATCACCCTCAACTCCGTTGATCACCAAGACTTAGAGCAAGCAGTCGATCTGTTGGAAAATCCTTCCTTTGCGGCCAAAGTTACCAATCTTATAGGAGGCCCCATAGAAAGAGCCATTTCAATGTTGCCGCATGGTGTGTCGGACAAATTAGTCGATACCACGCAGATAGCCTTGACCAAAGCTATGGATTTGGCTGTTTCCTCATTGGATGAACGCTATCGTGGCGAATCTGCAGATGGTGTGCATCGGTTTTTGACCTCAGTGAGCGGAGCAGTGGGTGGGGCATTCGGGTTGATGGCATTGACGGTTGAATTGCCGATCTCCACAACGATCATGTTGCGATCAATTGCGGACATCGCCAGAAGTGAAGGTGAACCACTGTCAGATGGAAATACGAAATTAGCATGCTTAGAAGTCTTTGCATTAGGGGGAGCACAGGAAGATGATGATGGTGTCGACACAGGATATTTTGCCGTGCGGGCTGCCTTAGCTGGGGCTATGACAGAAGCGGGAAGGTATTTGGTTGAGCATGGGTTGGCCAGCTCCGGGGCGCCTGCATTAGTCAGGTTTTTGGCAAAAATTGCCTCACGGTACAGTATTCAGGTGTCTGAAAAAGCCGTAGCGCAAGCCATTCCATTATTAGGGGCTGCTGGTGGGGCCACCATTAATTTACTCTTTATGGATCACTTTCAAAATATGGCGCGTGGGCATTTTATCGTGCGTCGCTTAGAACGTGCGCATGGCAAAGAATTGATTCGCGAATCCTATCAACAGATGGCCTCGAGAAATTAAAAAAGGCATAATGTTTACCCTTCCACGTAGAGCCTGCATTGCTCCCTCGCCCTTTCAGGGAGAGGGTTGGGGTGAGTGTAGAGACTCATTCAATGGGTAATGTAAGCAACGAACTAAAAATTTCCATGGCCAATAAACTCTTCATCATTGGGTTATTCTTTCTCCTACCCGCGTGTACGCAGGAGACGCAAAATAAACTTGGCCGAACTTGGCCGCGCCGTACAAAATTGGACGGGCACAGACGGAGTGTTAGAAATCTATGCCGGAGAGAAACTTGTTAAACGATTTCTGGAAATCGACAAACTGATCACGGCCATGGGAACCAATGATGATCTGCCACGCCCGTATCAATTTGGCTATGGTGTTTTGGACACCAACCTCAATAGTCAAAAAGATCCAGGGGAGCAACAAGTCTATTTCGAGTTCAGCGATTACTCCACCCCCTACATCTTCTACGAAAACCCCGCATAAACCGCCCTTTCCGTTTCGCCCCATTCTCTTGTAGAGACAACCCGGTGGGTCGTCTTTCCGTGTGCAGAGTTTTCATGGAGCTTCCGGCTTTTGACTTAGGGACTTGGAAATTACCAATACACCATCTCACTTCCATCTTAAGGCCACCTTTGATCGATTCTCATTCACACAATCCTCAAAATAGTCCGACTATTCCTGCGGTTTTGCTCAATCAAATCGACCAAATCTGACCTCAATCTGAAAGCAAACTAGGTATATTGGTAGTTTCCAAGTCCCTTAGGACGTTGATTCCAGTTTTAACCACGTTTCGGCAAATGTCACATATTCCACAAACTGAAGATCCAAGCGATCAAGCCCATATTGGTCACACAGTCGGGGAAGTTGTTGACTAAAGGCCGTAAAGCGGGCTTTGATCAATTTTCCTCCGGGAATGGTTTTACGTCTGGAAGTGGTGCGAAGCCATTTACGAACCACCGTAATGGCTGCATCGGGGGAATTTTGATGACTGTGAATATCTTGTCCTGAAATATCGGAAAGCGACATGCGATATCGGTGGGAATCGGCGTCCAAAATGAGACAGCGTTTTCGTTTCACCCTTCCTTGCCCAAATGTTCGACATCCAAGATCCAGCCCCAATTCAAAGGCCATATTAAAACGGGGAAGAAACGAGTCTTGCCCGAGTTCGACCCGGGAAAGGTCGTGCAGGGAGTATTGCGAGCCTTTAATGATGTTCAAAATCTTATTCAGTCGAATGGTCCCGGAATCCGCATCTTCCAACGCAGATCGGGGAGTAAAACCGCAATCGATTATACAAAACACAATGGCCTCGAAGATGGGCCAATACTGTTTGTCAAAGGGGCAGTTGATAAAAACCGAGTCGGAGAAGGCGGGGCCCGATCTTCTCATGAATCATGCCATGGGACTGGAGTAGGGAGGAATGGGGAGCGTTAAGGATGCTTAGACAAAGACGTAGATTTCTTAAACAGTTTATTGGCACGGAATTGAATGAGCCCCCGTCCGCTAGCAGTATCGCACGGCGCGAGGACACCATTTGATTGGCGGGCGGCTCCCGATCCTTCCTGCTGACGCAAGGCTTTGAGGACAGACAGGACTTTCGTTCTTGAAAGACGCCCGGTTTTTCCAAGAGTTTTAATCGTTCGCTGGGCCATGATATTCAATCCTTTCAAATGAAAGTCGTTCTCGTCACTGCTGACTTCATTATCCCATTTCTTCCTCAGTGATACAAGGTCAGGTGAAAGCCCATTTTGATTGAAGGTTGGGCTGTAGAGACGACCCGGTGGGTCGTCTTTCTCATCGTGGGTTACATTATTGCGTAGGTTTGGCATAATCCCAGAACCGTGAAGTTCTGATCAATCAAGAACAAAGAAAGAGACGAGGCCTATGGATTCGGTGACAATCAGTAGTCTACTCGCAGCAGCTGCAGGTGCTTTGGGCAGTGAAGGCGTCAAAGATCTCTATGCGGCAGCCATACAACGAATCAAAGATCTGGTTGGTCAGGATGAAGATCTTCTCGAAGCGTTAGAGCTTGTCGAGGAAAAACCTCAATCCAGCCTCCGACAAAAAACCTTAAAAGAGCAATTAGGGCTTGCTGAAAAAAATCGTAACCCATTGATTCGAGTGGTCTTCTGCTTGTACAACGAAGGGTGCATGCACAGGAATTTTACACTCCACTCTCAAAAGCATGCACCAGGAGACCCCATGTATCGGAAGTCCCATGTGAATCAGTTGGCCTTTGAAGATTTCGTCCTACCCTTTGGCGGAAATTCCCCTGTTGGCCGCATGGAAATGAGCGGATGCGAGAAAACGACTTTTTCAGCAAGCCAAAGTAGACACAATTTATAAGGACTTAAATTCAGCATCCTCTGTTGTTTGCCATCAAATCTTATGAAGCCAACTATTGACGTTTACCTTGGTGGC
Organism: Nitrospirota bacterium; assembly: GCA_003233615.1. Taxonomy (GTDB): domain Bacteria; phylum Nitrospirota; class Nitrospiria; order Nitrospirales; family UBA8639; genus Nitrospira_E. Next base: position 4,574 of record QIMB01000019.1, on the reverse strand, counting down.
CCAATCCAAGAACAATCAGAAAACGCTTTTCTTAATCGGATTAAGGCTGCATTTCGCGAGGAAGGACGAAATGCCATAATTTTCGGTAACTTTTTTGTGAAGTCACGACAAATTGATTTTTTCTTAATAACAGAAGACTGTGCATGCCACGTGGAGCTAAAGGCTTTTAATTATCCAATTTCTGGTGGAACTAACGGATTTTGGCTTCAGCATTTCCCTGACCGTTCCCCAAAAGAAATCGGCAACCCCTACCAACAAGCATTGGCGTGCAAATTCGCCCTAAGTGATACAGTTAATAGGTTGCTTGAGAAAGATTCAACCATCCCCAAACTTCCCGAGAATCGAAAATTCTATCATGAAATCGAAAGTGTCGTGTGCGTGTATCCTAAGGTGCCCGAAGGGTCTGATATACAAGTGGATTTCAAGGTAAAAGTTTGTGGTTATGAGGCTCTTTGGGAATTGCTATGCCAAAGTGTTCGAAGTCCAAAATGGGATAGGAGACATTGGGAGTCTCTTGCAATGTCTTTGAACCTGGTAAAGGAAGAAACTTTATCCACTTTGCGAGATTTTTCTATTGATGAAGCACATGCGTCTATACAGGATTTTAAAAAGCGGTTTCTTGATTTTTATGAGCCTGATTTAAAGCCATTAATTTCTACTGGTTTAAAAACTGGTGATGATGAAATAAATGCTGATGGACTTCAGAAGTTTCTTTTATTGGGGAAGCATGGGCAGTTGTTTGGCCCATCCGGCTGTGGAAAGACTCACCTGGCCTACCATATGGCCATGTTTTCAATAAGAAATGGTCAGATTGTAATTTTTGCCTCAGCAAAAAATTATGAAGGAGGCCTTAACTCGTTACTAAATCAGAGTATTTCCTATCTGTATCCTGGAACCGCTAGAGACTTTCTCGATCTGTGTTCGAAAACTAGTACACCGACAGCTTTGATTATAGATGGATTCAACGAATGCCCTCTAAAGTTCCAAAAGGATTTACTTAAAGATCTTCAAGCCTTTTTTCTGAAAAACCCCATGCCCATCTTAATTACTTCGCAACAGACACTTGAGTTACCTTCCTCTCTGTCTGGAAAAACGTATTGTTTCAATGAGCTTAGTCAGGCAGAAAAAAAGAAGGTATTTGAGTCCTACTCTAGTAACCTTTCCTACAATGACAAAAGTGGCATCTTGGAGCCTTTTACAACTGCTTTGGAGATCAGCATGGCAGCAGAATGTTCCGCAGAGATTAAAGGACAATTCCTTACTCGGGCAGAATTATATGAAAAATATTCGCGCCGCTGTTTGAGAGAGATCGAAAATAATTTAGCAGTGCGTCAGATGCTAATAAACTTGGCTAACAAAATGGCTAAGCGTTTAGTGAAAAGTTTACCTCTGAGTGAAGTAGAAAGGATAGGACTTCCTTTTTCAGATCTTAGCCCCGATCAAGTGTCAATTTTTAACGATGCCCTAGATTCTGCCCTCTTGGAAACAAAGGAAGGTCGATGTTCCTTCCGGCATGAATTGTTTCAACATTTTTTTGAGGCCTTGGCTTTCCTTCGGGAGTTTTCTGAACCACACATTTTAGCGGTTAACTTGAAGTTGCCCCGTTACTCCCATATTCAGGAATTGGTTGTCAGCCTGTTAGAAGATGAAGAGTCAGTACGGGAATGTTTGCTTGCTGTTTCTGATGTGCGACTATTGAGAAATTCTTTGCTTGGATATTTTGGAGACTCGGCTAAAAACATTGTTATTAGAGACGCTCATGGTCTCATTAAACGAGCAATTCAGGATCTTGAACATATTGATGTTGAACTAATCCCTTCGGTATTTCCAATTCCTATTCTTCAACTGGAACGGGCTGCCATGTGGACACCATATGAACACGCCCTTATGAAGGCTATTGGCGAAGTAATGGGCACTGGACTCTGTATGGATGAAGTCTTTTACCTTGTAAGAAAAACGGATCAAGTCTCACAAAACCAACTTTTGGAAAAAGAAGGTTCTCTTCCACCTTCCAGATTGAGTGAACTTTTTGCGAATCTCTATATATTTTCTAGGGGTGGCCCCCAGGTCTATACGGTCTTGCCAGTTACGGTCATGGTGCTAGCTTGCCATAATAATTTTTCCTCAAGCCCGAGAACTCAAACAAAAAACCTTGTGCATTATTGTAAACGGTTAGAAGAACGCACTCATGGCGAACTTTATCTCCTTTGTCTATTGCTAAGAATAGATAATGTGCAAAAAGAATTTGACGGCCTGGGAGAAATATTATGTTCTTTAGGTACGGTTTGTTGGAATACAAAGATTTACCATCTCCGACTGGAATTGCTCCATATGATTCGATCATTCAGGCATAAATTAAGCGGTGAAAATCTGGAAGCAGTGAAAAGGATGCTCCCTGGATTTGAAACAAAAATTGACGCCCTTAATTTCAATCTTCTTGAGGTTTTAGGGTTTTATGATTTGGTTGAGTCACCAGTAGAGCTTGGTGAAGTGGAGGAAGAAATCAGAGATATTTTACGAGCACCGGATTGCCAAGAGACATGGGGAAAAGCCTATGCTGTGGTGGCAAATCAATTTGAGGATATATTCCAAGAAGCATACTACGAAGCAATTCAAAACCTACCTCAACGGGATAAGATGCGGCTCTGTACCCTTGCGACGTTGGGTGCGCCAAATTATGGTTTTTCTTTAGATTGGCTTCTTGTAGAACTTTTAAAGTTCAACGATCCCAAAACCTTACTGGCCTTCCAAAGGTGGGCAACAGAGTTAAACCCTGAATCCTCTGATGTTTCGGAGGCAACAGTTTGCTACGTGACTGCTTGTGTTGGGTGTTCACATTTCATGGATTTACCACCCAGACTCAAAAATTTAAACTCTGATGATTATTTCGCATGGCAAACTTATGGAGAGATCATTTTCTGGGTTAATAAGCCTGATCTTAGTGATGATGAAATTAACCGACGGTGTATTCCACTTTGGGCAAAGCTTCAAACCAAGCCTTTTGAGGCAATTGATCCCTTAAGGCGATTCAAAAATTCTAATTTCAGTATGTATTCAGGGGGAAAAGGGAACCCAGTGGAAGCGATATACAGCCGGTTTGAGGAACAAATTCGTGACTTAATGGAATTTGGTTTAAAAAACCGATCTCATCTTTCCACTTTGTTTATCCGCCAAAAATTCGATTTTGAGAAAGAATCAACTCAGTTTCTTATCTCTCAACTAGGGAAAATTGGAAACTCGAAAACCATAAATATCCTAGAGCCTTTTATGGAGTCACCAGAGTGTGGCCTTTTGGCTGTTCAAGCAGTAAAAAAACTCAAGGGGGATGTAGCCAACTAGGCTTTAGAAGAAATAAAAGCCTTGTTGGATTTTTTCGCCTTCCCCCAAAATTTCTGGAATAGAGTCTGGCTCCTTTTTATGTCTACTTGCATTATCCAAATTTCCGTTGCTCTCATTATGGCTGAGGTTGAGGAGTCTCGTGTTCTGCGTGGTGGGTCGTTGCGCTACAACGTCAATTACATGCAGTGTGCGTTCCGCTACGAGAACGATCCGGATGACAGGAAAATGGTCTCGGGTTTTGGGTAGTGGCCTCTCCATTTTCTTCACTCTGATCTCTGTCTGCTCTGGCCTCTGGAACTCTGATGAATTGGCGGGCGATGCCCGCCCTGCGATTTGGATTGGGGGGAGAGGATAAATGTGAGGAGGCAGGCTTGGTAAATTTGTTGACGTGGGATGTGACTACACCGGAATCAGAATGCCTGTGTATATTTTGTAGGGTGGGCATTGCCCACCTTTTTCTGTCATATCCGCGATTGTAGGCAGGGGCGAGCGTATATTCAATTTCCGTCATACCCGCAGTTGTTAGCGGGTATCCATCCTCCAAATCAAGATGGATCCCCGATTAAAGATGTCGGGGATGACGGAGTCGGGGGTTCCGATAATCGATGTTGGGAGTGACGGCGAAGATGGATTCCCGATGAAAAATGTCGGGAATGACGGAGGGGTGGAATCCCGATTTCGTGGAAATGATGAGGTGAATGCCATGCGGCGATGTATTGTGACATACGGCCTGGTGTTGTTCTTCGTGATGGGTTTGTGCCCCGTGGCTGCTGCTGGAGATATTGTTGGGGCGGCGGCTGGTTCTGATGAAGTGCAATCTCTCCCTTCCCTGGTGCGTTCCTATTTCCAAAAACCTTCCGGACAATCACCTGATGAATTACTCTCCTGGATTCTGGATCATCCGGATGCCAATCTTCAATCTGTTGAAGCGGCGATTCATGGCATTCCTCAATTTGAGAAGGCGCCGGTAGGAGCGCAGCCTCGCCGTTCTCTTGTCGTAAGGGGTCGGACGGCGGAATATTCGTTGTATGTCCCTCCTGCCTATTCTCCTGATCAATCATATCCGTTGATTGTGTGTTTGCATGGGGCCGGGTTTACTGGACAAGCCTATTTAGATCGGTGGGTGCCGCGTTTAGAGGATCGCTATATCTTGGTTGGTCCGACCATTTCGATGGGTGCGTGGTGGACACGGTTTGGTGAAGAGCTGGTGTTGAAAATCCTGAGGTCGGTTCAAT